>JBDLIB010000058.1:0-17142 GCA_039715085.1 Bacteroidota bacterium
CGATTTCATAGGTCAATTCTTCAATATAATAAGATCCTTCGGCGATATCTCCATTTCTAATTTTACTTTCCTCTTTTAATACAATCAGTTGATTTCTTGCAATCCGTTCTCCAAACTCATTTTTCTTGTGAAAGAGAGAATCGTATGAGAGATTACTTATTGTATCAGCTCCTCCTAAAATCGCACTTATACTTTCGGATGTTGTACGCAGCATATTTACATTGTAATCGTAAAGAGTTTTATTGCGTAAAGTAGGGTGAGAAAAGATGTTGGCTTCAATCTCAAGGCCATATTCCTTCAATAATAAATCCCATAAATATCTAAAAGCTCTTAGCTTGGCTATTTCAAAAAAGTAATTGCTTCCAACAGCAAAATTGAAATTGACTTTTTTAACTGTATCAATCTCATTTTCAGTAATAAAATTTAAATATTCATTTGCATGAGCCATGGCGTAAGCCACTTGCTGAACAGTGTTTGCTCCCGCGTTTTGATACTGCGAAACACCTATCCCTAAAAGACTGATGTTGTCAGTTTCCTTTATCAGAATTGATCTTAAGATTTCATGATCTTTCTCCTTATTGTAAAACCAGTTTCCCGTTTTGGATAAGTTTCCAATCAGATCAACATTTAAATACAGTAGAGACGAATGGCCATCCATCTCTATTATATTTGAAATAAAATCCTTATCTAAAAAAGAAAGCTGTAAATATATAGTTGCTCCTGATATTCCTCCAAAAACAATTTCAGGATCAAAGGTTTTTTCAGCAATAAACTGTATAGAATCAGCTCCTCTTTTTAATGCATCCTTTGCCAGAAAATTAGCAGTTTTTTCATCACTTATAAAAATTGTCTGACAAATTTGAAATTCATCTTTGCCTTTTGGAATATCTAATTGTTTGAAAGAATCACCATGGTAAAATGGTTTTATTGTAATTCCTTCCAATGTATCGGTCAATAATGTTTTATTATAATCCGCTCCTTTTAGATCAAACTGAATTTTTTGTTTCCACTGTTTGGAACTGACCGATGGAAATTCATCAAATAAATTATCTTGTTTGTTCATATTATAAATATTTGACTCCTCCGGAGTCATTTTAATCATTCAATTTTCAATCTTTTAATCAAAGAGGTATATTTCCGTGCTTTCTCTTAGGCCTGTCCACTTTTTTGTTTTCGAGCATCGCAAATGCTTTTATCAGCTTTCTCCGTGTATTCTTAGGTAAGATTATTTCGTCAATAAAACCTCTACGTGCAGCTCTGTAAGGATGGGCGAATTTATCAGCATATTCTGCTTCTTTTTCTTTCCATTTCTTTACAGAATCTTTTGCTTCTTTTATTTCATTTTTAAAGATGATTTCAGCAGCACCTTTAGCACCCATTACGGCAATTTCCGCAGAAGGCCAGGCAAAATTCATATCAGCACCAATGTGTTTGGAATTCATTACATCATAAGCTCCACCGTAGGCTTTACGGGTAATTACGGTTATTCTCGGAACTGTAGCTTCGCTAAAAGCATATAATAATTTAGCTCCGTGGACAATAATTCCTCGCCATTCCTGATCAGTTCCCGGTAAAAACCCGGGTACATCTTCAAATACCAAAAGTGGAATATTGAAAGCATCGCAAAAACGAACAAAACGAGCTCCTTTTTTTGAACTGTCCACATCTAAAACACCTGCTAAACTCATGGGCTGATTTGCAACAATTCCTATACTTTTCCCTGCCAAACGAGCAAAGCCAACTACAATATTATCTGCATAATCTTTATGAATTTCGAAGAAAGACCCCTTATCACATGTTCTTTCAATTACAGTTTTAATATCATAAGGTTTATGTGTATCCAAAGGCACAATCCCTTCTAACTCTTCCCTAAGTTCCTCTCCAATTTCGTAAGGAATATCGGCTGCTTTTTCCCTATTATTCTGGGGTAAATAACTTAATAATTTTTTAACGTCATTAATACCAAGTACATCATTTGAAGAGGTTAAATGTGTAACCCCGGATTTTGTTGAATGCGTACTTGCTCCTCCCAATTCTTCAGAAGTTACTTTTTCATTCGTTACGGTTTTAACCACATTTGGCCCGGTAACAAACATATAACTTGTCTCCTCAACCATCAAGGTAAAATCGGTCATTGCAGGCGAATACACAGCCCCTCCTGCACATGGGCCCATAATAGCTGAAATCTGAGGAATCACTCCCGATGCCTGTACATTCCGATAAAAAATATCTGCATAACCGCCTAAAGAACGAACACCTTCCTGAATCCTTGCCCCACCCGAATCATTCAGTCCGATCACAGGTGCACCTACCTTTATAGCAAGATCCATGATCTTACAAATTTTCTCGGCATGTGTTTCTGATAAAGCCCCGCCAAAAACAGTAAAATCCTGTGAAAAAACATAAACTAACCTTCCTTCAATTGTTCCATAACCTGTTATAACACCATCACCAAAAAACTGTTGTTTTTCCATGCCAAAATCGGTAGAACGATGGGTTACAAACATATCCATTTCTTCAAAAGAACCTTCGTCTAACAATAGTTCTACTCTTTCACGGGCTGTTAATTTTTTCTTTTGATGTTGTTTTTCTATTCTTTTGATTCCGCCGCCTAACTTAGCTTCAGCTATTCTATTAAATAATTTTTCCTGATTTGCATTCATATCTTTTAAAATTCCAATTTACAAATTCTATTCTCCAAATAAATTCCGGTAAATCAAATAACACTTTTCAATTAAAAAAGGAAATCTTTTGAGTTTTAGTATTTGAGACATTGATTATTGTTTGATTTTTGATATTTGTAATTTGAAGCTTATCTGTTTGGTACTCTTAATATTTTTTGATCTTTCAAATAAAGCTTTAAACCGACCATAGCAGCAATTTCTGCTTCTTTTTCAAGTTCAGATTTTAATTTATCTGCAGAGTAATAATTCTTTACAAAATGGGTATCAAATTTACCCGTTTTAAAAGCCTCGTGTGCACAAACAAATTTCCCAAAAGGCAGGGTTGTTTGCACACCTTCTACTTTATAGTCTTCAATAGCATCAATCATCAATTGTATTGCTTCTGCCCGACTTTGGCCATAAGTAATTAGTTTAGAGATCATGGGGTCGTAATAAATCGGGATTTCCATTCCCTCTTCATAACCATCATCCAGTCTGATGTTTTCTCCTTTTGGAATTATATAGGTTTCTAATTTACCAACATTAGGTAAAAAATCATTCAATGAATCTTCTGCATAAACCCTTAACTCAATTGCATGTCCGTCTATCTTAAGATCTTCCTGTTTAATGGTTAATTTTTCACCTCTGGCAATTTTGATCTGCTGCTCTACCAGATCAATTCCTGTAATAAATTCTGTTACAGGATGTTCGACCTGTAAACGGGTATTCATTTCTAAAAAATAGAAATTCATATCGCTATCCACTAAAAACTCAACGGTTCCGGCTCCGACATAATCACAAGACCGCGCCACATTTACGGCAGCTTCACCCATTCTATTTCTCATCTCCGGAGTTAAAATAGAAGAAGGGGCTTCTTCCACTACTTTTTGATGACGGCGCTGGATACTGCACTCTCTTTCAAAAAGATGAATTATATTTCCATGAGTGTCAGCAAGTACCTGAATCTCAATATGGCGAGGTGAAGTAACATATTTTTCAATAAAAACAGAACCATCACCAAAAGCTGAGGTAGCCTCACTGATCGCTCTTTTCATCTGAGAAGGAAGCTCTTTCACATTTTCGACTATACGCATACCTTTACCACCACCGCCGGCTGCTGCTTTAATCAATATCGGAAAACCTATCTCTGTGGCAATTATTTTTGCTTTTTCCACATCAGTTATGGCTTCATCAATACCCGGAACCATAGGAATATCATAATCTTTAACTGCATCTTTAGCAGCTAATTTATCTCCCATCATTAGGATGGATTTAGATTTAGGTCCAATAAATATAATCCCACTTTGCTCAACAGCATCAGCGAAAGCACCATTTTCACTTAAAAAACCATATCCGGGATGAATTCCGTCCACATTTAATTCTTTGGCAGCTTTGATTATTTTATCTCCCAATAAATAAGATTGATTAGAAGGATTTTTACCAATATTTACAGCCTCATCGGCAAATCTTACATGAGGTGCATTTCTATCAATATCGGAATAAACCGCTACTGTTTTGATACCCATTTTCTTTGCAGTTCGCATTACACGCAAAGCAATCTCACCACGATTGGCAACTAATATTTTTTTCATCTTTAAGCTTTTTAAGAATTATTCTAATTCAATTAGCAACTTATTTTTCTCAACAGTATCGCCTGCTTTTGCTAAAACAGATTTTACTCTAGCATCTTTAGGACTAAGAATAGCGTTTTCCATTTTCATAGCCTCTAAGATCAGAAGTGTATCTCCTTCTTTAACCTCGTCGCCCTCTTTAACTTCCATTCCAATTATAATTCCGGGCATAGGAGCTTTAATATCATTTAATTTTTTTGCAGACCCCAAAGAAAAACCTAACTCTTTAATTAGCTGGTCTATTGGGTTGGAAATCTTAACCTTGTAAGTATTTGAATTAACCGAAACAGTGTATTGTTTGTTATAGAAATCTGCTTCTATAAGCTTAGCTTTAAATGCTTGACTGTTATTTAAAATATGAAATTTTGAATGGTTTTCAGGAATCATATTCAAGCTTTCAACTTGCTTTTGACTCAGGTCGAATTCATCTGAATTGTTGACCTTCACCTTATAAAGTTTGTCCATAAAATTTGATTTGAAATATTTACCGATAAATTTAACAAATAACCAACTTATAATAAATGTTATAAGTCATATTTTATTAAGTAATTTTAAAAATTTTCACTAATTGAACCGTAAAAATTAAAATTTCATCAATTAATAGTGGTTATATTTATAATTTTATATCTACCTCATAAATAATTATGCTTCATGAAGTGCTTCCAATAGCTCAAATTCTTCCATTCACACTGAAACATATCAAATAAGCAGAAAGTTAACCGATTATGATCCAAATCATTGGAATTAAGGATTCTATATCTTATCTTTATATGTTTACACTATTTAAGTGTAACTGTAAATAATTTTTTATTGAATAAATGATTCAAAATCATAAAAAAGACAAGAGACCTGATCCCTCAAAAAATGATCCTCAAATACCTTCAAGAGGTAAAAGGCCATTTTTATGGTATTTTATGTTATTATTTCTATTGATTCTTTTCTCAATATTTACTAACAATATATACAAGATCAAAGAAATCAGCTGGCTTGAGTTTGAACGGGATATGTTAAGCCAAAATGATGTAAAAGAAATAATTGTAATAAACAAAACGATAGCCAAAATATATATTAAAGAAGAAAAACTATCAGATCCTAAATACAAGGAAATTTCAAACACTTTTACAGACTCCAAAACCGGACCTCACTTTTCTATACAGATAGGATCTATAGAAAGTTTTGAAAACAAGCTGGAAAAAGCGCAACAAGATTTTCTGCCGGAGGATAAAATTGATATAAAATATGTAAATCAAACAAATTGGTTAGACATGCTATTTTGGATAATTCCATTTATATTCATCGTATTCCTATGGATAATTATAATTCGCAGGATGGGTGGTAAAGGTGCTACAGGTTCTATATTTAGTTTTGGCAAGTCAACCGCAAAGCTCACAACCAAAGAAACAAAAAGCACTGTTACTTTTAATGATGTTGCCGGTTTAAAAGAGGCTAAAACCGAGATCATGGAAATTGTCGATTTTCTTAAAAATCCGGAAACTTACACAAAACTTGGAGCCAAAATACCAAAGGGTGTAATGCTTGTTGGACCTCCTGGTACAGGAAAGACCTTAATGGCTAAAGCAGTAGCCGGTGAAACCAAGGTTCCTTTTTTCTTTATCTCCGGATCTGAGTTTGTTGAAATGTTTGTCGGGGTTGGCGCTTCCCGTGTACGGGATCTATTCAAACAAGCTAAAGAGAATGCACCCAGTATTATTTTTATTGACGAAATAGATGCTGTTGGCCGCTCCCGTAACAGAGCAAATATTTATCAATCAAATGATGAAAGAGAGAATACCCTAAATCAATTGCTGGCAGAATTAGATGGATTTGGTGAAAATACCGGAGTTATTGTTCTTGCGGCTACCAATAGAGCGGATATCTTAGACAAAGCTCTTTTACGTCCCGGTAGATTTGACCGTCATATTTATTTAGAATTACCCAATAAACAGGAAAGGGCAGAAATTTTCAATGTACATTTAAGGCCGATAAAAAAAGCAGATGATGTAGATATTGAGGTGTTAGCTGCTTTAAGCCCCGGATTTTCAGGTGCAGATATTGCTAATATTTGTAATGAAGCTGCCTTAATTGCAGCAAGGAAACACAAAGAACATGTTGGGCAGACTGACTTTATAGAGGCCAGAGACAGGGTTGTAGGTGGTTTAGAAAGAAAAGGCAAAATTATCTCATCCAAAGAAAAAGAGATCATAGCCTATCATGAAGCCGGCCACGCAGTTGCCAGCTGGTATCTGGAAAATGTAGACTCTTTGGTAAAAGTATCGATCATCCCGAGAGGAAAATCCCTAGGGTCAGCCTGGTATCTGCCGGAAGAACGCCAAATAATCACAAAGAGTCAATTTATGGATCAGATCTGTGCTACTTTAGGTGGAAGAGTCGCAGAGGAAATTATTTTTGATGATGTTTCTTCAAATGCTTTGGATGATCTTGAAAAAGTCACCAAACAGGCTTATAGTATGGTGGCATATTTTGGCTTAGATGAAGAAATAGGCCCAATAAGTTTCTATGATTCGACGGGCCAGAATGAACGACTTTTAGGGAAACCTTACAGCGAACACCTGGCTCAACAAATTGATAAAGAAGTTCGTAATTTGATTACGGAAGCTTACGACAGAACCAAGAATATCTTACTCCAACATAGAGAAGAATTAGAGAAATTAACACAGCTACTTATAAAGAAAGAGGTAGTTGATCAAGAAGATCTGGAAGAAATATTAGGAAAACGGGGGGAAGAAATTTCCAAAAATTCTAAGGATTAACAATACTAATATCTGTAAAGAAAATTTTATCCCTAAAATTTGCAGCAAAAAAAGGCCTGATTGATTAATTTCATCAGGCCTATTATTTATTGTACACTAAAATTAGGATAGTTATCTATTTCTTCTTCCCTTTTCCTTTATTACCTTTCTTTGATTTCACCTGAGATTTCTTCCCCTTATATTTCACCTTGTGTTCAGCATTATATCTCTGTGGTGAATCCGAACCCATCTCTAATTCAATTTTAACTGAATGACCAAGGTCAATCCCTGCAAACAGCGAAGGCAGTTTTGCACTAACCTGCCAATTTCCACCATTCAAATATATGTATGAATTATCTTTCAGGTCAAAATAAAAATTATTATCAGGAAAATAAATATGGCTGGTTTGTGCCCTGTAGCCATGTGCAGGCGCCCATGACGGAGGCCCTCCTTTTCCTTTTTGTTGACCTAAAGTATCTAATGGAAATGCAAAAGTTATTATCAGGAAAATTGCAAATCCTAATAGTGATTTTTTTGAATTCATCGTTTCTTTTTTATGATTTATATTCATTTAATATTGAATACAACGATTTTAGAAACATTTTGTTGTAAATAAAAATAGAGAAACTGAAAACTTACTTTTCTTTTTAACAATATTTATTTATTCCTATGCATATTTAGCAAGCCAAAATCAAAAGGTGTCCACAAACACGATTTTATATCACTTTCTTTTAATCCTGAGTTAACCCAGGTATTGCAAGTTTTAAAACAGGTAAAATTTCCCAAAGCCTCATAAAAGTCATCATTGTATGAATAGCCTTTGTTATCCAATAATACTTTATTGTTCAGGGAGTCTAAATAGAATGTTTTGTAGATATACCGGTTGATTTTATTCAGTTGACTTTGATCAACTTTTATTTCTACCCAATCTCCTTCAAGTGTTGAATATCTGGTAAAATGAATCAAAGCGGAGCTTTTAACAAATAATGCCCGAGAAGCATTATTGAGAGTTAAATCACCCCAGGTTGGTGTATTTAGATAAAAATTTCTATCCCCCCAGCCAAATGCAAAATAATTATCATTTTTAAAATATTTAAGCCCATCTAAAAGTTTTGGATCCAATTGATCCTTAGCTATAATAATATTCAAGTGGATTCCATTTGAACTTAAATAAACCGATTTATTTTTTTCAAAATTTCCTTCTTTAGTATTTATCGGGATAAAAGTTAATATCAATGAAATCAGAATATATACAACAGGGATTAGAATAATCGCAAAGATCCATTTCACTATTTTACTAAGTAACTTCATTTTATGTTGAGTAAAACTTTATAAATACAAATATACGTTTTAAAGCACTATTCGACTGATAATGATATTTCCCTGGATTGTTTTAAAAATGTATTATTCATTAACCTAACAGACTGATTTTCTTTAAGTAACACAGAGATAGGCTTGTTTTTCTCCGTGGATCTCTGTGCTACTCAGTGTGTCTCTGTGTAATAGTCAATTAAAAATTAGCGGTAGCTATGAGTTTAACTCAATAATTGAATATTGCGAACCAATAAAAAAATAACTTAAGAATTACTTTAGAAACAGCAATTAGATTTACTTCCCGAAACTAATTTTTATTAACATATTAAATTTTTTAAGCTATGAAAAAAAATGTATTATTAATTGTATTAGCCATAGTTATGTCTTTGGGGGTTCAAAGTTGTAGCGATGATAAAGACAATAATACTTCGAGAGTCCAATTGATATTAGTAGACGCTCCCGGTGATTATAAGGAAGTGAATGTTGAAATTATTGACATTCAATATAATAATTCTGATAACGAAGAAGGATGGACGAGTTTTACAGCTCAAGATGGTTATCCTATCAATGTTGATCTTACTGAACTAATCGCAGGAAATAACCTTTTATTGACAGATGAAATTATTCCTTCAGGAATGCTTAAGCAAATAAGACTTGTATTGAGCGATAATAATTGGTTAGTTACAGAAGGAGAAGATGGGGAAAATTTCCCTCCTGTCCACCTTGAAACTCCAAGTGCTCAACAATCAGGATTAAAATTAAATTTAGACACTGAATTAGAGCCCGGTTTTACCTATAAATTTATCTTTGATTGGGATGTGCAAAGATCAATTGTAAAGACAGGGTCAGATAAATATATCTTAAAACCTGTAATAAGGGTTAATGCTGAAGTTAATTCCGGTTCTATTGGTGGAAAAGTTACTGCCGAAGCAACGGAAGGAGATAACATCAATGGAGCTGTACCTTTAGAAGATGTCAAAGTTAATGTTTATACAACAGAAGATGTTTATGTAACAGAATCTCTTACTGATGAAAATGGTGATTTTATCATTCAGGGGCTTGACGAAGGGGATTATAAAATTAAGATAGAACATAATGGTTACACAGAATATGTTTCTGAGACAATAAATGTATCCGTTGGCCTTATTTCTGATATTGGAACCATAGAATTGGCAGTACCTGTATCTGAGTAGATATCAGAAAAAAGAAATTATTTAAGAACCCGCTTTAGAAATAAGGTGGGTTCTTTTGTTAATAACCTCAGTTCGATAAGTATATACTTTACTTAAAACTAAAATATCAGTTTTCAAAATACTCTTCAATATCATTATAATCCAATAATAAGCCAATCTCATCAAACCCTCTTTCAATTGCTTTTTTTTCAATAGCAACAATTAGTTCTGTCCTGATTTCTGTTTTAGAGTTAAAAGTTCTTTGAAATATGCTCTTAATAGTCGAAAGCCAAACCGATTGCTCAGAAGGCAATTGTGATATCTTATTGTTTAATGTCATAGCAATGAATTAAAAAACCCCGAATTTATGCTGAGCACAAATCGGGGATATTTTATAAACGAATATCGGATAAAGTTATTGTTAGAAATAAAAAAATAACCAAAATTATTAACATAAATAAATAGCCAACCACCTGTTTATAAGTTATTTATTATGTATGATATATTTTATTTTTCATTTAAAAATGTACCTGATTAAAACTAATTTTTATCTATTCTAATATCAGATCAATTGCATTTAACTCTTCTTTACTAAATTTTACATTATCTAAAGCACCCAGACTGTCTAATAATTGATTGCTACTGCTTGCACCAACCAAAACCGAAGTAACTCTGTCGTCTTTAAGTAACCAGCTAATTGCCATTTGAGCCAGACTCTGATCTCTTTTTTTAGCAATATCATTTAGCTTTTTCACCTTCTCGATAAGCTCAGAAGTTATATGATTTTTTGTTAGAAAAATATTTGGCCTGGCAACTCTCGAATTATCAGGAATACCTTTTAAATATTTATCGGTTAACAATCCCTGGGCTAATGGTGAAAAAACGATTGAGCCAATTTTTTCTTTTCCCAAAAGGTCCAGCAATCCCTCTTCAGGTGTGCGAAATAACATCGAGTACTTTGGTTGATGTATCAGACACGGAGTTCCTAACGATTTCAATATTTTAACGGCCTTTTCGGTTTGCTCAGGATTGTAATTCGAAATTCCTGCATATAGCGCCCTTCCCGATCTAACAATTTGATCCAGAGCCTGCATTGTTTCTTCAACCGGCGTATCAGGGTCAGGCCTATGCGAATAAAAAACATCGACATAATCAAGTCCTAATCTTTTTAGACTTTGGTCACAACTCGAAATCATATATTTTCTTGATCCGAATTCACCATAAGGTCCCGGCCACATTTCGTATCCGGCTTTGGAGCTTATAAACAGCTCGTCGCGATAATTTTTTAAATCAAGTTTAAGAATTTTTCCAAAATTTTCTTCTGCCGAACCATAAGGAGGGCCATAGTTATTTGCAAGATCGAAATGTGTAATACCATTATCGAATGCAGTATGAATTGTCTTACGAGCTACTTCAAATACATCTTCAAAACCAAAGTTTTGCCATAACCCTAAAGAAATAGCAGGCAGCATAACACCACTATTACCAGATCTTCTGTAAATCATCTTATCGTAACGTTCTTTCTTTGCAGTGTAATTAGTTATATTCATTTTATTTATAATTTTTAAGTATCGAAACCCCTAATATAGTAAGAACCAGTAAATATTTTAGAGAAAAAAAGTGAAAAGCAATGAATCATTATTGCTAAAACCATTACCAAAGAAGGAGACCAGCTGTTTTGTAAGAATTAAATTTCCGGTTAATTTCTATTTTTTTGTATTAGAAACCCTTTTTTTAATTTTCTTCTTTAATCCATCAATTCTATTATTTACCAGGAAATGGACAGAATTTTTGGTAAAAGAGCCATTTTTTAATCGTTTACCCGCAGGGTGGCCTGTAAGTATTTCAATTCCTTCATCAATATTACTTATACCCCATATATGAAATTTTTTTTCTTTAACCGCCTGTACTACTTCTTCTTTAAGCATTAAATTCTCTACATTACTCTTCGGGATAATAACACCTTGTTCACTGGTTAAACCTGCTTGTGCGCAAACTTCAAAAAATCCTTCTACCTTTTCATTAATCGCACCTACAGGTTGTATCTCCCCTTTCTGGTTAACAGAGCCGGTTACAGCTATCCCTTGTTTTATAGGTAATTGAGAAAGGCCGGATAAAATTGCATACAACTCTGCACATGAAGCACTATCTCCTTCAATCTCAGAATAACTTTGCTCAAAAACAAGACTTGCAAAAAGGCTTATTGGTTTTTTCTGAGCATATTTTTCGACTAAATAACCTGACAGAATAAGCACTCCTTTGGTATGGATAGGGCCTCCCAGCTTTGCCTCTCTTTCAATATCAATCAAGCCTTTTTTCCCATGGCCAACACTTACTGTTATCTTATTCGGCCGCCCGAATATAATATCACCTAAATCTATCACCGATATACCATTGATCTGTCCAATTTTTGATCCTTTCAATGTTATCATTAACTTTTTTCTTTTGATCATCTCATTGATCTTTTCCTGAATCAGATTAGAACGATAATATTTTGCCTCAATCGCTTTTTTTATATGATCCAGGGTAATATTGTCTTCAGATTCCATCTGTGCATAGTGATGTGCCTCGTGTAAAATATCACTTATCTCTCCAAATTTTATAGAAATTTTATTTCGATTTTGAGCCATTCTGGATGCTTGTTCAATTACACGTGCAAGAGCCTCATCATTTAATGGCAATAAGTTATTTTCTCTTTCAATCTTATTTATAACTACGGCAAAATCCTTTACATTTTTCATGGAGTAATCCATTGAAGTGTCGAATTCAGCTTTAACCTTAAAAAGTTCCTTAAAATCTTCATCCCATTCATATAACAAATAATACATTCTTGGGGAGCCTATTAAAACTATCTGAACATTCAATGGAATTGGATCCGGCTTTAAACTTTTGGTACTTAAGAAACCAAACCGGTCACTTGCATCCTCAATAACAACTTCATTATTGTTTAATGCTCTTTTCAGGCTATCCCATGAAAAATAATTTAAAAGAAGCTCCTTTAATGGAATAATCAAATATCCTCCATTTGCCTTATGTAATGATCCTCCTCTTATCATTGTAAAATTGGTATGGAGTGTACCCATATGCGATTCATGCTCTACTTTACCAAACAGGTTGTTATATGTGGGATTCAGCTCCATTATTATTGGCGCCCCTTTAAGATGAACATTATTGGTAATTATATTCACCTGATACTTTAAAAATTTTTGATCTTGCCCTGTAGAAATTCTGCCATTTACATTTGAAACATTCAAAAAATCACCTAAGTTTTCAATTATATCATTCCTAATATCTTCCAAATAGTTAAGTAGGCCATCGTGCTCCTTATATTTTTCACGAAGCTCTTCTAATAGTGATTCTATGGCATAGAGAGCAACATTTTCTTCTAACTTTATTAAACTATCATTACTGTCTCTTTCGAGATCACGATTTTTTCTCAACAATAAATTCAACTTTTCCATAAGCTTGTCCTGCTTCTGAATAATTTCCTCTTTTCTCTTTTTACTTAGTTTTCGAAAATTTTTATCGCTAATGGGAGTACCTCTTTCATCAGTAGGAAGCACCAAGATTTCTATAGGAGTACGTCTGATCGTAAAATTACTGGCGCTTGCTTCTTTGTAAATATCTTTAAATAAGTCAACCTCTTTCTGTTGAAATTCATCTAGAATATTTTTCCTTTTATCGGCATATTCTTTACTTTCGAATGCTTTAATTAACGCACTCTGTGCTTCTTCAATAAGTTTACTTATTTCATTTTTAAAAATTTCGGCACCTCCCTGTAATAAACGAAGTCTTTTTGGATAATAGGGATCTTTAAAATTATTGACATAGCACCAATCTCCCGGAGAAGTTTCCAATTTAGCTTTTTCCTTCAGAAAGTGATTTACAGCTGTAAATTTGCCACTACCCGGATATCCTGAAACATAAATATTGAATCCGCCACTTTTATTTCCTATTCCGAATTCGAATGCTTTTATGGCTCTTTCCTGACCGATTAATAGTTTTAAAGGGGGTTTCTCTCTTATTTGTTTCCAGTTTATAGCTGTACTGGCTACTACTCTTCTTAGTTTATTGGGATTTAACTCTTGTATCATCATTTTTTACTTTAGAAGACAAAAAACATAGCCTAAAGTTACATAAATTCAAAGACTTTACCTATGACGCAGGTCATATCATAATACTTCTAATTCTTTGGCTATTATTTTAACAAAAAGAGAGTATAGGAATACTGATAATTTATTTATCCGGATAAAAAGTTTCCCCTTTAGTGAGCCAGGATACACCAAAAGCAACTAAGGCAATTGTTTCAGCCCAAAACACAAAAGATGATTTTGAGTTGTCATCATCGAAAAGATTAAGATATACTACGATTGAAATCAGACAGATAACCATTATAAGGCCACAGGTTATGTAAATTTTATTTCTCTTCAATTTCTGCTGTGTTGGTAGTATACCTTTTTTGGTTTTTGTAAATTGGAATAATGAAAATACAGCAAGAGCAAGGAAAAATGCAGCAGCACAGGTAAAATGAATTTTTCCTATTAAGTCACTTGAACCAACTTCAGTAGCAGGAAACCATGCTACCCCAATTGCAAAGAAACCAGCTAAGTTTCCTATCCAATTATCAGTTTTATCATAGCCGCTATAAAAAAACATAAATAGAGCCACAGCACAAATAGAGCCCACAAATATATCCCGCATTCCGGTATGGTAATAGTGACTAATAGATTCTTGAATAATCTCTCCCTTAAAGATTAAAAAAACACCTATCATCAATGTAAATGGCAATAGTATACCTATCCATCCTACAGCATTTCTTAAAGCCAAGTACGAATTAGTATGTTGTTCATATTTATTAAAAGCTGAACCCATAATCAATTTTATTTATTAACCTCAGTTCAATTTAAGGTTATTACAATTTATAATTCTTTTATATTGAAGTAAATTTACTTACTTCGATTATTCATTCAAAATTTATTTCAGCAACTCTCTATAAAATAAAAAATCACCCCGAAGGGTGATTAAATCTAAATGATAATTATTGTTCTTATCAAAGCTTTTTGTTGTAAAAACTTTTTAAAATCAGAATTGATATCTTGCCCCTAATGCAATATCAAAATCCAAATCGTCATGATAATCCCCAAAACCAAGTTCCGGCCTAATGTCTAATGACAATAACAAAGGAAAATCAAAATTATATTCTATACCTACATCACCGGCGACAAAAAAAACGGTCTCATCATCTTCAATTTGCACATACTCATTTTTATATTCCATACTGTAAGAGGCAACTCCTCCACCTGCACCTACAAACCAATTAAAATTTCCGTCAAGATTCCAAATCCACTGATATAATCCGGTAAGCATAAATGCATCATAATCATCTCCGCTCCTTAAGCCAAGATCCAATTCCAGACGATTGTTGTTACCCAAGCCTCTTTGGTAAGATATTTCTGTACCAAATCCATCACTATCTCCAAGCCTAAGACCAATCGCATTTTTTGAGATCTCTTGTGCATTTACTACTACTGTAAAGCCAATTAATACAATTACTGCTAAAAATAATTTTTTCATAATATTTAATTTTGTTTTAGAATAAATTTTATTTTTTTTATTAAAACCCATTTGTTTTGAATAGGTATTTAATTATTAAACTTAAATGTTAAAGAACGGTTTTGACTATTATTTATTGTGGATATGTGCTTTTTACTTTTTCAAAAATTTATTCCATTTTTTACAATTATATTCTTTGTAATTTCAGATCTTGCTCAATTCTGAGATATTTGGAGAATAATTGGCTAAACAATACACGACAGGGCTGCCTAATAACCTATCATATTCAGCCCCCATACTGTCAGGTTCAAGGTTAAGGTATAGCTCTTTTATCAACTCTTTTCTTATATTGGCTTTCGACATGTTTTCCCGGTAATTTTCTCTACAAAACTCCTATATTTGTGTAAAATAAATTCCGAATGAGAAAAAGAAAATTTCAAAGTTTACTTATTATGTTCGTATCTGTGTTTCTTATGCAGTCATATGGGCAGCAAAAGAAAAATGAATTTCCTAACATAGTTCTCATTTTCATAGATGATATGGGTTATGCCGATGTGGGTTGTTTTGGTGCTGAGGGATACAAAACTCCAAACATCGACGGGCTGGCGGGGAATGGTATGCGCTTTACTGATTTTTATGCTTCCCAGGCTGTGTGCAGTGCTTCAAGAGCTTCGCTACTAACGGGCTGCTACAGCGAACGTGTGGGAATAGAAGGGGCACTTACACCAAGTGCAACCATTGGACTAAACCCTGAGGAAACTACTATTGCTGAAATCCTAAAACAAAAAGGTTATGCTACAGCCGCAATAGGTAAATGGCACTTGGGACACCTTAAAGAATTCCTTCCTTTGCAGCATGGTTTCGATGAATACTTCGGATTGCCATACTCAAATGATATGTGGCCAGTTTGGTACGACGGTAATGAGACTGGAAACAGGAGTCCAAAAGCAGGAAATCCGCCTTTACCACTTATAGAGGGAAATGAGGTAATTGACACTATATCAACTCTGGAGGAGCAGGGGCTATTGACAAAACTTTATACTCAAAAGGCTGTGAAATTTATTCAAAACAACAAAGAAAAACCTTTCTTTCTCTATATGCCTCATTCTATGGTGCATGTACCTATTGCGGTTTCCAACGATTTTAAAGGAAAGAGCGGTAAGGGTCTTTTTGCTGATGTGATGATGGAGCTAGACTGGTCAGTGGGGGAAGTAATAAAAACACTTAAATTAAACGGACTCTATGAAAATACCCTGGTGATCTTTACCAGCGATAACGGCCCATGGCTGAACTTTGGAAACCATGCAGGTTCAGCAAAACCACTGCGAGAAGGAAAAGGTAGCATGTGGGAAGGCGGCCCCAGAGTTTCGGCTATCATGCAATGGCCTGAAAAGATTGCTCCCGGAAGTATAAACGAACAATTGACATCCAGTATTGATATCCTGCCGACAATAGCAGAAATAACAGCTTCCAAACTCCCTGAAAAGAAGATAGATGGAATCAGTATCCTTCCTTTACTTGAAGGATTGGAAAATGCCAAAGGACGTGATCATTTTATTTATTACTATCATAACAATCTTATTGCAGTAAGAAAGGGAGACTGGAAACTTGTGTTTCCTCATACCTACAAGTCGTATAAGGGAGTGGAGCCTGGAAAAAATGGATTTCCTGGTCCTTATGCAAGAGGTAAGGTAACAGATGAAGAACTCTACAACCTGAAGGAGGATATTGGTGAGACTATTAACCTAACATCACAATATCCTGAGATAGTAAAAGAATTGCAAACTCTTGCTAATGAAGCCAGAAAAGACCTTGGAGACAGGCTTACCAACCAAAGAGGGACCGGAGGACGAAAGCCGGGAAGGATAATGCAAGCTCTGAAAGTTAGTGAAAACCTGGCAAAAGGGAAAAATATTCAAGTCAGTCCGGAATACGCCTGGAAGTACTCCGGTATAGGCGACAGCACATTGATCAATGGTGTTCTAGGCAGCCTTGATCTTGGTGATGAACAGTGGCTTGGATTTCAGGGAAGTGATTTTGAGGCTGTGATAGATCTTGG
>JBDLIB010000059.1:0-16772 GCA_039715085.1 Bacteroidota bacterium
AGATTAAAGATTGCAGATTAACGATTTAAGATGTAAAAAAAGCTCAACACTCAACACTAAGCACTAAAAATTAAAAACTCACAACACATCAATTTATCAACTAAGTTTTTCAACAATCTTTTCAGCCACTCTAAAAGAATTTGCATAGATCGTCCATGTATAGGTTACACTTCCGCCGGTTGGAATAAAACTACCGTCGGTGATAAAAAGATTTTCCACTTCATGAGATTGGCAATTTTTATTTAAAACAGATTTTTTAGGATCATCACCAAACCTGCAGCCACCCACCACAAGGTTTGGTGGTGCCCCTCCCGAAATATGCGAATTGATATTTTTTGCTCCCATTTCTTGTAGTAATTCTTCGGCTCTGGTGGCTAAATATTCTCCTATTTTGATATCATGCTCATGATACCCCAAACGTATTCGTGCTACAGGATCCCCCCATTTGTCTTTAATCTCCGGGTCTAAACTTACAAAACAATCATCCGTAGGAAGCCAATCGGCAAAAACTTCGAATTTAAGCCTGCGTTGTTTTGTGAAATGTGTTTTTAATTTTTCTTTTAAAGCGGTTCCGAAAAGTAGATTTCCATTTTCATCCCATTTTTGGCGGATGGCTTTTGAGGTAGCATTGGCGTGCTCAAAAAGAAAATCAACCGTACCTCCTTTTACTTTTCCTTCAAATTCGTTACTAACTATTTCATACCATCGATGGATGGATCTGTTAACAAAAACACCGGGTTTCTTTAACTCTTCAACTTTCTCATCCGAAAGTCCATTAAAATAAAACTGTCCTGATCCTGTACCTCCCGCTGAAAAGATCAGGTTTTTACCAACTTGTCCGTTATTATTTGATAAGCCGTTTGGGAATTCCTCGTTTTTACTCATTAATAGTAACCGAGAAGTTTCAATTGCCTGAGCTGCTACAACAAAGATCTTAGCTTTCACCGTTTTTTTTGTCTGATCTTTATCGTAATATCTTGCTTCAGTGATCTTTCCATTTCCATTAGTTTTTAAAAATTGAACTTTTGAATTGGGGAGTATTTTACAATTTCCTGTTTCTATTGCCTGGTTGAGCAATGCAGCCCTTGAACTGCCTTTAGCATCAGAAGAACATCCGTAGCTGCCGCAATAATTTGAATATACACAGGCATTTCTCTTTTCTTTTGGTTTTGATAATATTGCCCGGGGTATAGGTACTAAGTTATAATCTAATCTTTGTGCAGATTTATCCAGCCATTTACTTATAATATTCTCTTGCAGAGGAGGGTATGGGTAATCTTCTGTAGACCGTTCTTCCTGAAATTTATGTTTTATTACTTTTCCCGAAACACCTACAATTTCTTCTACTTTAGTGTAATAAGGCTCCAATTCTTTGTAGGAAATCGGCCAGTCAACAATATTCGCATTTTCAATTTCACCATAGGTTGACAATAGTCGAAAATCATTAGGTTTCATTCGGTGGAAATAACCACTCATAAAATTCGAAGATCCGCCAACACAGTTACCGTTCCAGAAATCCTGTCCGGTTTTGTAATTTGATCTTGCGATCCATTTTCCATCTTCGTTTTGAGTTTCCAGTACGTGGGGTTCATCTTTTAAATTCGGAGTATAAACACTTCTTCTTACAGCAGTAATTTCATCTTTTGTGAAATCTTCGGTTTTAAACCAAGGGCCTTTTTCCAATACAATTACAGAGAATCCGGCTTTAGCCAGAGTATAGGCTACTGGTCCTGCACCTGCACCACTTCCTATTATGCAAACATCGTATTCAGGTTTCATCAGCTGTTCTTTTGTACAGTTTTAAATATTTTATCGTAGAGTAACTCTTTGGTAGGCCTTGGGTATCCAACCTGATGGTCTAACCATTTCCACCCAATGCTATCATTATTAAAGCCATAAAGAGGGTCGGATATCATAGCTTCGAAAATAAAGTTCAGAATAACAGACAGCCAGCTCTCACCCCAATTTTCTTTTGAAACTTTGAGGATAAGTTCTTCCTGTTTAGATTCAGATAATTTTAAAAAGCTTTTTGAGTAATGCTCTTCAGCTGATTCTTCAATCCATCTAATTCCATCAATAATATATTGGTTATCCTCAGGATCTAAACGATTATCGGATAAAACCCAGATAAGGTATTCATGTGCATTAAAATCAGAAGCACCCGGTCCGTTTTTATCTTTTGGAAACAAAATATTTTGAACAGTTATTACAGTTTGGTATTGTTTTTTGGTCAGGATATCATTGGGAGGTAAAATTTCATTTACACAACTTTGTAAGAATACAATTTGTGACATAGCCCCAACGGCTAAAGTTCCTTTCAAAAATCTTCTCCTTGATATGGATAATTGAGAATACTCTTTGATTCTTTTATCAATTTTATGATTTTCGAAGGTTTTCATGTAGTTTTATAAATAATAAGACGTAAGCTTACTATGATATTTACAATGATTCAATGCTACAATGATAAAATGATGTTATATTTCATTAACCATTAACCATTAACCATTAACCATTAACCATTAACCATTAACCATTAACCATTAACCATTAACCATTAAAGCATTATCGCATTGTGGTATTTTTACCAAAATAACAATAAAACCCTTATAATGAGCTTTTTATTCAATAGTTTTTTTGTTGTGTGAATTAACAAACAAGATATTTCCTAATTTTTCGTACCCTTCAAATAGTTGTGTTTCCCGGTGTGTTAACAATTCTTCCCTAAAACCAATGATTGTCAGACCAGCTCCGGAAGAATATTCGTTGATAATTGATTTTGGCGAAACATCTTCTTTTTGAATAATAATTTCAATGTTTTGAGAAGTAATTGGTAGCCGTCCGCTTGATACCAATTCTTTTAATTTGGCCTTTACTTCATCAGCCTGTTCTTCTTTGCAGATATCAAAAATTTTAATATTTCCTTTTTTCCAGTCAGGGTGACCTAAAATGATGAAACTCAGGAGAATCATCAAATTGGCATTTTCATTATCTGTAGTTTTTATCCAAACATGAATACCATTATCATGATTGATGGTTTTTCTGTCGGAAGCTAAAATACACACATCAAAATTTCCTGCATTTACTAGTCTGAAATTTTCTGTAATTTCTTTTAAACCTTCGTGGTTTCCTTTTTCAAATTCAAAAATAACCATATTATTTTCCATTCCGGCAATACCCGGAATTTGAATTGCTTGCGCTATTGCGGAAGTGTATGAAGGTGATATGATGGTGTCTATATACACCGAGTTATTTTCGCCAACATTTTTTAACAATTCTTCTAACTCTTTTTGTGATTGTTGGTAGCTGCTTTTCGAATAGTAACCTTCAATTCGGTGTAAATAGGTTCCAAAACCATATTTGTATGATATCCAGTTTAATAAGCGAAAGGCGGTATCTCTGTCAAAAGAATTTTTCGAAATACATATTGCACTTGGCCGCCATTCTAAATTTTCTTTTTTATGGGTTTGCCTTTGAAGGAAAATCTGCAAATTTCTATTTACCTGAAATATAGTATTTGCAAAGATGGAAGCCAGGTCTTTTCGGTCTTTATGATAATAACTGATATATAAATACATGATGAACATTAAAATAATAGAAGCAACCGCATATGTCGTATTGATCTTAAACATGATCCATACAGAGGCAATAAATCCGATTAAAGCTACAATCCATTTTGATTTAAAGGAGGGTCTGTAAGAAGGAGAAGACCCAAAATGATTCAGGAAAGAAATTAAATTCAATGAGCCGTAAGTTACCATAAAGAACATCGAAATGATTTCCGCGACAGCGTTAACATCCCCCATAATAACAAAAACCATTGCGATTATACAGGTTGCAAGGGCGGCATTAACAGGTTCGTTATCTTTCTTCCTTTCATATGATAGCCAGTTATTAATTTTCGTATTAGGAAAAGAATCATCACTTGCCAGCGCTTGTAATGTTCTTGGTGCTACCATTACCGAACCCAGGGCGGAAGAAATTGTAGAAGCAGCCAATCCTATTGGAATAGCAAACAATCCCCAGATGGCAATCTGGCTCATAACAAACTGGTTTCCTACAAGGTCGTTCACACTTGCCGAAGAGGCTAATTTATAGGCAATAAAAAAGTATATGATCATACCTGCAATTGTTGCGGTAGTAGTACCTAGGGGGATAGATTTACCAGGGTTCTTCAAATCGCCTGATAATCCTACACCGGCTGTCATACCCGTAAAAGCAGGGAAAATAATAGCAAAGACTACAAAAAAGTTATCCATATTTCTGAATCCTGCATCAGACATGTTAAAACTACTTTCCTGAGCGAAGGTTGTGTTTCCTAAAAAGAAGAGTATTAGTGTAATTGCCAGAATAGCAACAACATAATAAAGGGCTTTAACCCCCATGTTTGCACCTTTCTTTAAGATAAGTAGTGAGAGTAACAGCATTACAGGGATGCTGATTACCTGGCGGGGCAAAAAGATATCATAGCTGTCCTTCATATAATTAAAGAAAAACTCAAATGCTTCTGTGAAAGCGATAACATAAAAAGCTACGCTTATTGCCTGTGACATAAACAGGGCCACACCGATAGTGGCACCAATATTTAGCCCGAAAGATCTTGAAATAATAAAATATTCGCCACCACCTTCAACTCGTTTATTGGTAGCAATTTCCGATATGGATAAAGCAGTTGGTATAGTTACCAGATGCCCCAGCAGGACAATTAAAATTACTCCCCAAAAACCTAAAGTTCCCACAGCAAATCCGAATCTTAAGAAGAGGATTGCTCCTAATATGGTTGAGATTGCAGTAAAGAAAACCGGAGCGGTGCCAAATTTTTTAATTGAACTCATAGATTATTCTGTTTTAACTATTAATCAAATATAACAATTTAGAAACACTAAAAAGACCTATATATTTCATTGCAATAATTAAATGCACAAATTTTTGTAATCGAATACAATAAAAACCGTCTCTCTTACAATGATAAGATATTAAAAGTCAATAACCCGTGGTGCATTAATATTGAAAATCTTTGCTTTTCTATGCGAGAAAGAAAATGGTTTTAACTCCATTGTGAAAATTTCTCGCAAAGTCCGCTAAGTAAATACTGCCTTGACGGCTAATGTCAATTAAATAAGACCTCCGAGAGTCTTTAGACCTCGGAGAGTCGATGAAATATTTATTTTAACCTGACTCTCGGAGGTGTTTCACACTCTCCGAGGTCTACTATTTTATTGGCCAAAAGCTTAACTTATTACCATTGGCCTTGACGGCGGGCAGGCGCAAAGTTCTCGCAAAGTATTTAACAATGCATAACAAGGTTAAGTAGTGTTATTTTTTCTTGCTCAAAAACTTATGAGGTCATTTCTAAAATATGCTTTTCAAAAAGTAACAATAATTCGTTCTGTCAAAGTTGCATTGATAGTAGGTACTATACTGGCTTTTATAAATCATTATGATGCAATTTTTACAGGAACTTTAACGACTACAAACATATTTCAGATACTGTTAACCTATCTGGTACCTTATCTTGTTGCTACCTATGGTTCGGCAAGTCATGCAAGATATATTGAGTTAGGTGGGTCAAATAATTCTTAAGCAGCAATATTCTTCGCAAAGGAGAAATGAAATATTTCTTTAGATTTTCAATATTAATGTACTATGGGTTAAAATAGTATTATTTATTGTAAACCTCTCTTACTTTTTTAAATAGGTTAGAAGAATAAACAAAATCGGTAACGGCTTTGTTATCGGTTTTAAAAATGGTACTCATATCACCTTCCCAGGCTTTTAGACCGTCTTTTAAAAAAAGAATTTTTTCTCCAATTTCCATTACCGAGTTCATATCGTGTGTGTTGATAATGGTAATCATTTGGTATTCATCGGTTATTTCCTGGATCAGATTGTCTATTACAATGGCGGTATGTGGGTCGAGCCCGGAATTTGGTTCGTCACAAAATAAATACTTAGGGTTCATCACAATAGCACGGGCAATGGCAACACGTTTTTGCATACCTCCTGATAGCTCTGCAGGGAATTTTTTATTTACGTTTTCAAGGTTGACCCTGTTTAGAACAAAATTAACTCTATCGAGCATTTCTTCGGAGCTTTTATCTGTAAACATTTTTAGCGGAAACATAATATTGTCTTCAATGGTTTCAGAATCGAATAAAGCTCCACCCTGAAAAACCATTCCCATTTCTTTTCTCAGTTCCCTTTTTTCTTTATTGGTCATTTTGCTATAATGTCTTTCGTCGTAACAAATATCTCCTTCATCAGGAGTAAAAAGGCCTAATAGGCATTTTAAAAATACAGTTTTACCGGAGCCACTTGAACCGATAATTAAACTGGTATCCCCTTTTTTAAATGATGTAGATACACCTTTTAAGACATGGTGGTTGTCAAAAGACTTATGTATATTGTTTACTTCTATCATCTATCCTAATAGCATTTGAGTTAAAAAATAATTTAGAGTAATGATAACAACACTTGTCCAAACCACAGCTTTTGTACTCGCTTTTCCAACTTCGATAGAACCACCCTTAACATAGTACCCGTAAAAAGAAGGAACTGTTGCAATGATAAAAGCAAAAACCATGGTTTTGATCAAAGCATAACGAATTAAATAAGGCTTAAAATCCAGTCGAATACCTTCGACATAATTATCTAAAGTGAACAGATCTGTAACAATGCCGGCAAAATAACCTCCAATTATACCCAGAACCATTGCGAGAGAAATAATAAACGGATAAAATAAAACGGTGGCAACTACTTTTGGTAAAACCAAATGATTTAATGTGTTAACACCCATAACTTCTAAGGCATCTATCTGCTCGGTAACCCTCATGGTTCCTATGCTTGAGGTTATATAGGATCCGACTTTACCGGCCAGAATAATTGACATAAAAGTTGGGGCGAACTCTAATATTAACGAGCGTTTTGTGGCAAAACCGATTAAATATTTTGGTATCCATGGATTGTCAACATTTAACCCGGTTTGAATTGCAACAACACCTCCAACAAAAAAAGATATAAAAGCAACAATACCCAGTGATTTAAGTCCGAGCTCTTCAATTTCTTTGAAAACATTTTCTCTAAAAATTGCTCTTTTTTGAGGTCTTCTAAAAACCTGCCCAAGCATGAGGAAATATTTACCAATATTTTCTAAGTATTTCATAAAAGTGACTGTAATGCTAAAATATTAAAAATTACTTTAGTTGTATTGTCAATTTCTAAAAATATTAAATAAACTCTTCTGTAAATTAATCATTCTGTCATTTAATCATTAAAGTTTTTAGAAGAAAGAAGTAAGAAACAAGAGAGTTGCGTGTTGATAGAGTTTTTAAAATCAAATTAGTATAAAAAACGTCATTTTATAAATCGAAAAACTCTCCGCATAACGGAGAGTTTTCTTCTTTAACAATAACAATTTTCCCAAGTTTTATTTAATAAAAACTTCTGAGTTAATAGAACGCACATTGCTTTGTAATATTGTTTACAGATGAAAAAAATATTGTTTTTTTTTAAGAAGCTTTTGATGAAGCTCTTTTTAAAGGATTTTCTTTTTAAATATTGCTAATTTATTTAAGAAAATATCTCTAAAGAATATCTACTAAAACATTCCGGGAAGATCCGGCATTCCGTCTTTGGCAGCTGCGGCCATTTCGGCTTCATTAACCGAATTTGCTTTTTCCAATGCTTTGTTTAGAGCGATAATAAGGTAATCTTCTAAAGCTTCTTTGTCTTCTAAAAGTGCATCGTCAATTGCAATGTTCTTTATTTCACGATTGGCAGTTGCAGTAACTACAACATCCCCATTACCCGATTCACCATCTACATATACGGTATCTAATCTCTTTTTTGTTTCTTCAATTTTGGCTTGTGCTTCCTTGAGTTTAGCCATCATTCCTTGCATATCTCCAAACATAACTATAAAATATAAATATTAATAAGTGCAAAATTACATATATTTTTTCATTGTAAATATTCATAAACAAAATGAACTTAAAGTTGAGTTGGAGAGACAAATTGGTTATTATAAAGATATCGAATAAATGAAAATTGAATATTTAGGTTAAAACACTTTAAAATTACTCACGCAGATACCGCAGATTTTTGCAGATTATTTCAGCGCTAACCTGAAGTATCTGCTAGAAAAAACAAGAAACAAGTGAGAAGCTGGAAGTCAGAAGTTTTGAATTTTGAGTGATAAATTTTGGGTTAAGAAGATGAAAGAAGAGATGATTCAACTTTAGCCTTAATATTATATCATTTTATCATTATATAATTGTAGCATTTAAAGGGGAGAAGTGTAAACAAAAATCAGGACGAGTCAAATTTTTATTGTTTAAAGGAATTAATTAGTAAATTCACATTTTTAAAACCCAATAAAAAATGAGAAAATTTATAATTTTATTAACGCTAATTAGCGTTATTTTTGCAAACTCTTGTAAAAAAGAAGATATGAAAGAAGTAAAAGTTCTGGTCCCGCCAAAAGCGGAAAAAATTGCCAAAGAATTAATAATTCATGACCATATAAGGGTCGATAATTACTATTGGTTAAACGAACGTGAAGATCAAAAAGTAATTGATTATCTGAATGCCGAAAATGCATATTTTGATGAAAATACTGCCCATACCAAAAAGTTTCAGGAAGATCTGTTCGAAGAAATGAAAGGGCGTATTAAAGAGGATGATGAATCTGTTCCTTATAAAAAGAACGGCTATTTTTATATTACCCGTTTTGAAAAAGGTAAACAATACCCTATTCATACCCGAAAAAAAGAAAATTTACAAGCCGAAGAAAAAATTTTATTCGATGTGAATATAATGGCTGAAGGACATGAGTATTATTCTTTGGGGGGATTGAATGTTAGCGAAAATAATAAGTTGGCTGCTTTTGCCGTAGATACTGTGAGCAGAAGGCAATACGATCTGCGTTTTAAAGATCTGGAAACTAATGAGATCTATCCTGAGGTAATTAAAAACACAACCGGAGGTTCTGCCTGGGCTAACGATAATAAAACAGTTTTTTATACAAAAAAAGATCCTGTAACCCTTAGAAGCGATAAGATCTATAAACATATTTTAGGTACAGATGCATCTGAAGATATTCTGATTTATGAAGAAAAAGACGATACTTTTGGAACCTTTGTATATAAATCAAAATCAAAAGAATTTATAATTATTGCTTCGTATAATACACTTTCCACTGAATATCGTTTTATCGATGCAAATAAACCAAATGATGAATTTAAGATCATTCAGCCACGCGAGAGAGAGTTGGAATACAATGTATTGCATTATGGTGACTACTTTTATATTTTAACCAATAAGGACGGAGCAAAGAACTTTAAATTGATGAAAACTCCTGTAACCAAAACCGAAAAGGAAAACTGGGTTGATGTAATTCCGCATAGAGAGGATACTTTATTGGAAGATATGGAAGTTTTCAAAGACTATCTTGTGTTGGAAGAGCGTAATAACGGATTGAATAAGATCAGGATAAAACGCTGGGATAATAAAGTTGATTATTACCTTCCGGTAAGCGAGGAAACGTATTCTATGAGCGTTTTGGGAAACCCCGAATTTGATACCAAAACTCTACGTTATGGTTATAATTCATTCACTACACCTAACTCTGTTATCGATTTTAATATGAATGACAGATCGAAAGATATCAAGAAAGAACAAGAGGTTTTAGGTGGTAAATTTGATAAAAATAATTATAAGAGTGAACGAATCTGGGCAACAGCACGAGATGGTAACAAAGTAGCAGTTTCTATGGTTTACCACAAAGATACCGAAATCAATGAAAATACACCGTTACTTTTATATGCCTACGGATCTTATGGCCATACTATTGATGATCGTTTTAGTACAACACGGTTGAGTTTACTGGATAGGGGTTTTGCCTTTGCGACTGCACATATTAGAGGAAGTGAATATTTAGGCCGTGCCTGGTATGAAGACGGTAAGATGTTTAAAAAACAAAATACTTTTAACGATTTTGTAGATGCTGCTAAATATCTGATTAACAATAAATACACTTCTGCAAAGCATCTGTACGCCGAAGGAGGTTCAGCGGGAGGTTTGTTGATGGGAGCCATTGTTAATATGAACCCCGAGTTGTTTAACGGAGTGATCGCCGCTGTACCTTTTGTGGATGTGGTTACTACGATGCTCGATGATAGTATTCCGCTTACTACAGGAGAATACGATGAATGGGGAAATCCGAATAACAAAGATTCTTACGAATATATGTTGTCTTATTCACCTTATGATCAGGTAAAAGCACAAGCTTACCCAAATATGCTGGTTACAACAGGTCTACACGATTCGCAGGTACAATATTTCGAACCCGCAAAATGGGTGGCAAAATTACGTGAATTAAAAACGGATGATAATTTATTATTACTTCACACCAATATGGATACAGGCCATGGTGGGGCATCGGGTAGATTTGATGCCTTAAAAGAAGTAGCAAGAGATTATTCGTTCTTGTTTGATTTAGAGGGTATTAGGAACTAACAAGATCTCGTGAAGACTTTTTGCGAGAGTTTTTACATATATTAAAAAGTTGTTTGATTATCAGGCAACTTTTTGTTGATAGAATATTAATAAAACTATGATTTTTGTTACACAAAGAATTCTAAAAAACAGTATTTTTGCAACCGAATATAAATAATTATATATTTGTGATATAAGCACTATATAAATTATTATATTTCATTAATCCATAAGATTTTTACAAGTGAAAGATTTATTTGATAGAATTAAGAATGATAAAGGACCATTGGGGAAATGGGCAAAACAAGCAGAAGGATATTATGTTTTTCCTAAGTTAGAAGGTGAAATATCAAACCATATGAAATTCAATGGTAATGAAGTTATTACCTGGAGTATAAACGATTATCTTGGATTGGCTAACCATCCTGAAGTTAAAAAAGTGGATGCTGAAGCTGCCGCAGAACACGGAATGGCCTACCCGATGGGTGCCAGAATGATGAGTGGCCATACAAATTTCCACGAGCAATTAGAAAGAGAATGTGCAGAATTCGTAAATAAAGAAGCTGCTTATTTAGTAAATTTCGGATACCAGGGAATGGTTTCTGCTATAGATGCTTTGGTTACCAAACACGATGTGGTTGTTTATGATATGGATTCTCATGCATGTATCATTGATGGTGTAAGATTACACCAGGGAAAACGATTTACATTCAAACATAATGATATTGAAAGTTTTGAGAAAAACTTAGGAAGGGCATCAAAAATTGCTGAAGAGACCGGAGGAGGAATTTTGGTGATCAGTGAAGGAGTTTTCGGAATGCGAGGTGAACAGGGGAAATTGAAGGAAATTGTAGCATTAAAGAAAAAGTATAATTTCCGCCTTTTGGTGGATGATGCACATGGTTTTGGTACTTTAGGAAAAACCGGTGCTGGAGCAGGTGAGGAGCAAGGTGTTCAGGATGAGATAGATGTGTATTTTGCAACTTTTGCAAAATCCATGGCTGGAATTGGAGCATTCTTCGCAGCAGATAAAGATGTGGTACAGTATTTACAATATAATATGCGATCTCAGATGTTTGCAAAATCTCTTCCCATGGCAATGGTAAAAGGAGCTTTAAAACGTTTGGATATGATAAGAACCATGCCGGAGTTAAAAGATAAACTTTGGGAAAATGTAAATGCACTTCAAAGTGGGTTAGCAGAAAATGGTTTTAATATTGGAAATACCAACACATGTGTTACACCGGTATTCTTAGAAGGTGATATTCCGGAAGCGATGGCTTTGGTTCATGACCTGAGAGAGAATTATAGAATTTTCTGCAGTATTGTGGTTTATCCTGTAATACCTAAAGGAATGATCTTATTGAGATTGATCCCTACAGCTGCTCATACTCTGGATGATGTGGATAAAACCATTGAGGCTTTTTCATCGATTAGAGAAAAATTAGAAAAAGGTATTTACAAACGTATTGCATCTTCAGTGATGTAATAAAAAATATCAAACCATATTGATTGGTTTTATCAAATGGTATTTGCCTGAATTCAGGTAAGTACCATTTGCATATTAAGGGCAGATTGCTTATTATGTATGTTTGTTGAATATACACTGATCTATATTGTTGATTACTAAACATATCTAAAAAAATGACAAATAATCTTTTACTTGCAAGTCAATTAAAAAATAAGAACTTATCAAAAAAAGAAAATGTAAATAATCTTGTAAGGATACTGGCAAGGTTTGGTAATATTCCTAAAATAGGCGGGATCAATATCACTTTGTCAAAAGAGGAGCCCGAATTATTTAGAATAGTACCGGGAGAATCAATAATAATTGGTTTATCATACATAAATAATCCTGTTCTTGCTTTAATATACATACGATATGCTATTGAATGGCAAACATGGTATAATGCATTAAATAAAGATAAATCTGCTACATTATTATATGATCTTGCAGCATTAAAAGTAACAAGTCTGTTCTATGATTTGCTTCCCAAACAGGATAAGGATAAATTAGATGATGAAAATTATTTATTAACAGATTTTATTAAAGAAAATCAATCAACAGAAATTGATGTTTTTAAAATTAATGATGAATTTTTAAAAAATCTGCAATCATTTCATGGTTTCCCATCTTCTGGAAGTGAATTAAAAGACTCATGGAAACCTGTGGTTGAATGCCTTGCAAAACCAACAGAACTATTATTGATGTCTGGAGGAGATCTCAGGTTGAATGTTGATGAAGAAGAATTATTAAATAAATATGGCTGCCGCCCATTTCCAAGGCCAGAAGCCTTTACTTTTGCTTCATCTACAGCAACAAGTGTTTCAAACTATGCTTTTGATAATACAGAAAAAGCAAGGGCCAACTTAATAAGTGAAAGCTTATTAAAAGGCAAAGAAAATGCTGCAAAGGATTTTTCTCAATTATTAAGATCTGATCTTCAGGATGCTCTATCTTTAAATAATGATTGTAAATTTATCTTATCACCTTCAGGTACTGATTCAGCATTGCAGATAGCTGCAATTACACAGATCATAACCAAAGAAGAAATAACACATGTTCTGGTTGGATCGGATGAAACCGGAAGCGGAGTACCGGCTGCTTTACTCGGACATCATTTTGAGAATAACACAGCTTTAGGGCTTTCTACAAAGAAGGGAGAATTGATCGAAGGGTTTAGAGAAGTTGAAGTAACTAAGATTCCTTTCAGGGACGAGAAGGGGGTTTTAAAAACATCTTCTCAACTGGATGAAGAAACTCTAAAAGCTGTAACCAAAGCAAATGATCAGGGAAAATTTGTCGTATTGCACACAATGGATCAATCTAAATTGGGATATCAGGCACCGAGTGATGTGTTAATCCAGCAACTGGATAATATTGATAATCTGTCTTTGCAGTTTGTAGTTGATGCATCTCAGTTAAGGCTTGATTCAAAAGATATAAATGATTATCTCGGTAATGGATACATAGTTACCATAACAGGTAGTAAGTATTTTACAGGCCCTCCTTATTCAGGAGCACTTATCATTCCAAAGGAATTAAGTAACAGGGAAGAATTGAAAGAAGGGGTTTTGCCTGTAGGCCTGGCAAAGTATTATAATTATTCTGATTGGCCTACAGCATGGACTTGTGCAAATATCTTATCAAGTGGTTTCAACTATGGAGCTTCTATGAGATGGAATGCTGCCATTGCAGAAATGAAAAGATATTTCAATACCCCTATTTTATATAGAAACTTAGGTATTGATATGTTCTGCAGCTTTGTTGAAGAATCAATAAAGGAATCCCCATTTTTAGAGCAATCATTTGATGAAGAATTTCAAATTAGTTCCGGGATAAGTGAAGATGTTAGCTTAAAGAATATCAGAACGATCTTTCCATTCTTTATTAAAAAGAATAATGAAGTATTGGATGAAGAGAATGTCAAGAAACTATACGGGTTATTAAATTCTGATATATCAGAGTATTTTGATAAATCACCGCTTGAAACTCAAAGATTAGCTACTCAAAAATGCCATATCGGACAGGCAGTTAAAGTTCGATATTCCTCAAACCAACCCAGTGCAATATTGAGAATCAGTTTAGGAGCAAGGGTCATTTCAGATAGTTGGAAGGATAGGGATGTAAGTCTGTTTTTTAGCAATATACAAGATCAAATGAACCAGGTAACAGTAATAATCAAAAAAATGGAACTGATTCTTAATCAATCTGAATTATTAGAAGGTTGATTCCTGCTGTAATGATATAGAAACAAAAATATCAGATTAAAAAATGCTTCCGGAATTGAATTCCGGAAGCATTTTTTATTTTATTATTCATCAGAAATTGTTATAGTCATCAGGTGAATTTAAAATTAGTTTTTTGAAATTATATTTTCAATGAAATTTGCTACTCCATCCTCGATATTACTATCTGTAATTTGATTTGCTGCCTGAAGAACCTCTTTTTTGGAATTTTGAACTGCCACACCTAAACCTACTGATTTTAACATTTCAATATCATTATAGTTATCGCCAAAAGCCAAAACATTATTGATAGATAGTTCGGGGTATTTTTGATCTAAAAGTTGTTCGATAGCAGTTTTTTTGGAAATGTCTCTATGTGAGATTTCCAGGTAAGTAGGTTTAGATCTATATCCGATAATTTCATCATCAAATTTCTTTTCAATCAGAGAGACTAATTGATCTATTTCATTTTCATCACCCATCACCATTATTTTATGTGCTCCTTTGTTTTCTGAATGCCAGTATTTTAAGGTGATTTCTATATCCTGAGCCTGCGGAATTACTTTAGTGTTATTACTTTCTCTTTTAGCCCAATAATCCATCGAAGGAACATACCATTCATCGTTATGGTATAAACTTAAATGAAGATCTGTCTGTTTGATGAATTGGAAGATGTTTTCTGTAACATCATGTTTAATTTCAGTAGAATGTAGTACTTTATTCTGGTCAAGTATTAAACCGCCATTATAAGCTATTACAGGTAAATTTGTAATTGCTAATTCTTCTTGTAAGTGAGTCAATGCTTTTGGCATACGGGAAGAAATAAGTATGAATGGTGTAGGAGAGATGTCTTTAATAACAGTGATTGTTTTATCTGACAGCTCTCTGTCTTTGTTTAAAAGTGTACCATCAATATCCGAGCAAATGAGTTTTGACTGCATAGAATAATTAAAAAATTAAACGATTGAAAATTAAACGATTATTTATATTCTAAATAATCCGGTTTTTCAATTTTTTTGCAAAGATAGTTGGTAAGATCAGTAATCAAAGTATCTAAAGTTTCAATTGTTTGTTAAAAGATAGTATTGCTTCTCAATAAAGATGAATAATTCGATTAATAATCAGAAAATTTTAAAGCATTTTATTTAAATTCTATTCATTGATGCATAAAATGTAATATATTGAATGTAAGTCATATATATTGTGTGATCAATAAATATACAATTAATGCATTGTATGATCTTTATGGCCTGTCATGACCTTACTATCAGTTTTATTCATCATACTTTTTTTACCTTGAAGTTGTGCTGCTGCATCTACTGTAAATGTGCCATTGGTTACTATTACTTCATTTTCTTTAAGACCGTTCAAAATTTCATAATTACCATTCATTTCATTTCCAATTGTAACCTCTCTCATTTCAAAAATTGGTTCATTTTCTTGTTTTTTTACATATACAACAGATCTTTTACCTGTCCACAATACTGCAGTTTTTGGTACTGAAATAAAATGTTTGATCTTTTTCTCAGATTTATATGAGGATATAATACCGTTTACAAACATGCCCGGTTTTAATTCGCCATTTTGGTTTTTTAATTCAGCTCTTATGATGACAGTTCTGGTGGCAGTATTTAATACCGGGTCAATAAATGAGATCTTTGTATTTATTTTTTTATTAGGGTTTGCATTGGTGGTAATGGTAATTTCCTCACCTTTACTTATTGCTGAAAGTTGGTTTTCATAAGCGTTAAAATCTGCCCAGACCTTATTTAAATCAGCAATCATAAATAAACCCTGCCCTTCTTTTACGTAATTACCTTCTTCCACCATTTTCTTAGTAACAATACCATTTACATTTGCATAAATGGGGAAGCTGGTAATAATGTTTTTAGAATTTTCAATTTTATTTATTTGATTTTCTGAAAGCTTCCAAAGTTTTAATTTATTTCTAACCGCATTGTATAAGGTGGAGTCTGTACTTTTTGTCTGCATAGTGGTTAATAATTCTTTTTGTGTTATTACTAATTCAGGGGAATATATAAGTGCCAAAATCTGACCTTTATATACTTTTTCACCGGTAGTGTTTACCAATAATTTTTCAATTCTTCCTCCAAAATGAGCAGTTTGAATTGCATTGTTTTTTTCGTTTTCTTTTATTACACCAACCAGCTCTAAACTTCCGGTTCGATCAGATATAGCTTTGACTGTTGTCGTTTCAATATTCGCTAAAGCCAATGCATTTTTACTCATTTTAAATTCATCAGCTGACAGCCCTTCTTCAGAAGTATCCGCAGGGATTAAATTCATATTACAAATAGGACAAGTCCCCGGTTCGGGTTGCATAATTTGTGGGTGCATGGAGCAGGTCCACATTTTGTTCCCGGCTTCAGAAGTTTCGTGCTTATGGGTCTTTTCAGTTTTTGAAGTACATCCTGAATTATTAATTCCTAAAAGCAGTACAATAATCAGTATTCCTGTGTGAATTTTAAATTTTTTCATACGTTTAAATTTTAGTAATTATGTGATTATAAATAAATTATAAAATTAAGAAC
>JBDLIB010000060.1:0-16380 GCA_039715085.1 Bacteroidota bacterium
CATCTTTTTTTAATGCCTTAAACCTGCAGAATTCTAACCGGTTTATTTTTTCATTATCGCTATTGGCTTCTCCATTGGAACCATTATCAAAACAAATGATTTCAAACGGAATTTCTTGATTTAATAATTGTTTTTGAAGTGTTTTAACTAATAAAACTGCTGAATAATTATATGTAGGAATTAAGATAGAAAACATAAAAATTTAAACCACCTCAAATACTTTATTTCCTTCACACTTAACCGTTTTATGAGGAAATTTCAAGATCAAAGCATAATCATGTGTTGCCATCAAAATAGTGATACCACTTTTGTTAATGTCTTCCAAAACATTCATTATTTCAACTGAGGTATTTGGATCTAGATTTCCGGTAGGTTCATCGGCTAAGATCATTTCCGGATTATTTAGCAAAGCGCGGGCAATAGCAATTCGTTGTTGTTCACCTCCTGAAAGTTGATAAGGCATTTTGAATCCTTTTGACTTCATATCAACTTTCTCTAACACATCATTGATATTTGCATCCATTTCAGCTTTTCCTTTCCAGCCGGTTGCTCTTAAAACAAATAAAAGATTATCATAAACCGACCGATCATTTAATAATTTAAAATCCTGAAAAACAATACCTATTTTTCTACGTAAAAAAGGAATATCTTTTTCTTTTAGATTTTTCAAATCAAAATCAACAATGTTTCCTTCCCCTTTTTCTAAAGGAAGGTCTCCATATAAAGTTTTCATTAAGCTACTCTTTCCACTCCCTGTCTTGCCTATCAAATAATTAAAATCACCTTTTTTTATATCGAGATTTACATTTGATAATATTAAATTTTCTCTTTGAAAAATAGAAGCATCCGTTAACTGCAGCATGATAAATTATTGTTTAGTTCGTTACAAACTTACAGTTAAAATTTGGTTCTGTAAAACAGTTTTTCCCATTTTGTAAGTTACTAAAACAATGTTCATCATATGAAAAAGAATTCTCTTCAAAAACAATATTTTATTTATTACCTTTGATTGCTTAATATTTCAAAAATGTATAAAAAGATCCTGTTTATAGCATTTATGGCTGTTCTTGTTATGGTGTCTTGTGAAGATGAACCTAAAAAACAAGGATTAAAAACCGGTATCTGGAGAGGTGAAATTACTACACAGGGGCAAAAAATACCTTTCAATTTTCTTATTTCTAAAAAGAATGAAAAATTTACAATAGACCTTATAAACGGAGAAGAAACCTTCGCTATTGATCAGGTTTTTTTACTCGATGATACACTCTCTTTTAACCTGCATATTTTTGATATAGAAATTAAAGCTAAAGTAAATGACTGTAAATTAAACGGATATTATATAAAAAATTATGTCGATGGTTATAAGCTTCCTTTTACTGCCGAATACAATAAAAATGGTAGATTCGACAGAAGTCAAAGCAGTGACAGATTTGACGGGAAATGGGAAACTTTTTTCACAAAAAAAGACGGTAGAAAGGTTCGGGCAATAGGACTGTTTCATAAAAATGATTCCATCATTAATGGTACTTTTTTAGCCTCAACAGGAGATTACAGGTATCTTGACGGGTATTCTGAGAAAGACACTATGTATTTGTATAGTTTTGACGGAAATCATCTGTATAAATTCAAAGCAGTAAAACAGAATGACTCCATTTTAAAAGGTGAATTCTGGTCTGGGAAAAACGGATACAGAACATTTATTTCAAAAAAGAATATAAATGCCAGTTTACCGGATACCGCACCACTTACTTATTTAAAAGAAGGTTACGAAAAAGTTGATTTTACTTTCCCAAATTTAGATAATAAACTAGTGAGTTTATCTGCTGAAAAATACAAAGGTAAGGTATTGATCATCCAATTATTAGGCACCTGGAGTCCAAATTGTATGGATGAAACAAAATTTTTTGCAAATTGGTATGAAAAAAATCGAGACAGAGGAGTAGAAATAATAGGATTGGCTTATGAAACAAAACCCGATTTCGACTATGCAAAATCAAGAGTAGAAAATATGAAAGAACAACTTAATGCAAATTATGATTTTTTAATAGCTGGTACATCCAACCAGGATTCTACTTCCAAATCTTTACCAATGTTAAACCATGCAATATCTTTCCCAACTTTCATTATTATCGATAAAAAAGGAAAAGTTCGAAAAATCCATACAGGATTTTCAGGCCCTGCTACCGGATATTATTACGAAGAGTTTGTAGAAGATTTTAATGTCTTTATAAATAAATTGATCCAGGAATAAAACAATTCTTAAAGTTCAACTTTTCAACAATTAGCACAACTAATCAACAATTTTAAATATTAAAAGCATTTGATCGTTTGTAAAAACAAGGATATTCTTATTTTTGATTTTTAAAATTCTATATATGAGTTTCAGCAAATTCACTTTTTTAAATTTATTTTTATTTGCTTCTGTATTTTTGCATGCTCAAAAATCTGAGACCTACACCAACCAACTCACACCTTATAATCATGCTATTGAATTGTACCAGGGCAGGTCTTATAATGCCGCCAAAGTCCTTTTTGGTGATATGAAAAAACAATTTGGAGATGACAGTGAACTAAAAGCCAGATGTTTTTATTACGAAGCCTTTTGTGCTATTCGGTTGGGTGAAAAAGAAGGGGAAGAGCTGATGAACAACTTTTTCGAAAACTTTCCAACAAGTACCAAAAGGAATACTGCTTTTATGGAGGTTGGTGATTATTATTTTAATAATGCAAACTATCCTTATGCCTTAAAATGGTATTCCAGGGTAAATACCTATGCCTTAAACGAATATGAAAAAGAAGATTTTCAATTTAAATTTGCTTATGGCCTATTCGCTACCAACAGCTTTACCAAATCAAAAAAGTATTTTTCTTCTTTATTGAATTCCAAGAAATATGGTGCCCAGGCAAAATATTATTACGGATATATGGCTTATAGAGATGACGATTTTGTAGAAGCTGATAAATATTTAACCGAAGCTGCATCCGAAAAAAAGAGTGATAAAGATATTTCATATTTTTTAGTTAACATTAAATTTAAAACAGGGAAATTTCAGGAGGCGGTTGATACCGGAATACCTCTTTTACAAAAGTCTGGGGGAATCAAAAAATCTGAACTCAATAAAATTATTGGTGAAAGTTATTTCAACCTTGGTGAATTCGAGGAAGCAGCAACTTATTTACATGAGTATCAAGGTAAAAAAGGAAGATGGAATAATACAGATTATTACCAACTCGGATATGTATATTACAAACAAAAAGATTATGAAACTGCCACAGAATGGTTTAACAAAATTATCGATGGTAATAATGCAGTTTCTCAAAATGCCTATTATCACCTTGCAGAATGCTACCTGAGAAGTGATAAAAAAACCGAGGCTTTAAATGCATTTAGAAATGCATCTCAAATGGACTTTGACAAAACCATTAAGCAGGATGCATGGCTAAATTATGCAAAGTTAAGCTACGAAATCGGTAACCCGTACCAAAGTACTGCCGGGGTAATTCAGGAATATTTGGCAAACTACCCAACCGATATCAATAAAAATGAAATTGAGCAATTATTAATAAGCTCTTATATTTCGGCCAATGATTACCAGGGGGCTATAGAATATTTAAGCGACAAAAAAGAGACTGAAGAATATCAAAAAATTGCATATTTAAGAGGAACGCAATTATTTGAAGAGGAAAATTTCATCGAAGCAAAAGAATATTTCGAAACAGCAAAAAACAACTCCGATTATAACGCTAAGGCAACTTTCTGGTATGCAGAATCAGAGTACAGATCAAACAATTTTGGCCAGGCTTTAAACAGTTATGAAGAATTTCTTGCCTTACCAAATGCAAATACAACTGAAGAATTTAAAGATCTGGATTATAATATCGGATACACTTATTTTAAACTGAAAGATTATACTAAATCCGGAGGGCATTTCAGGCAATATATTCAGTCAAACCCCACAGACAAAAAGCAAATTATTGATGCAAATATGCGTTTGGGCGACTGTTATTTTGCACTTAGCAATTACTATAAAGCCATCGATCCTTACCAAAATGTGATCGAAGCAAACGATATTGATGTTGACTTTGCTCAATTCCAAATCTCACTTTGCAACGGATTTATGGGAGAATACGACAAAAAAATAAATGAGTTGGAAAAATTTTTGCAAACAAATTTAAAGTCTCCTTTACGGGATGATGCCTTTTACGAGCTGGGAAACACCTATGTTCAGGTAGATAAAAACGAAAAAGCACTCAACGCTTACAACAGCATTCCGAAATTTTATCCCCAAAGTAAATTTGTACCAAAAGCACTTTTAAAACAAGGGTTGATTTATTACAATACAAGCGACAACAACAAAGCACTCAACAAGTATAAAAAAGTAATTACTGAGTTTCCAAATTCAGGAGAAGCTCAGGAAGCAGTTGCAAATGCCCGTCAGATATATGTTGATCTTGGCAGAGTTGACGAATATGAAAAATTGCTGAAAAATGTTGATTTTGTCAATGTATCTGATAAGGAAATTGAAGCGACAGTATACGAATCGGCTGAAAAACAATATTTGAACGGTAATAACAAAAAAGCAATTGATGGTTTTGAAAAATATTTAAACCGTTTTCCGGAAGGGTTTTATGCATTGGATGTTAATTATTATCTCGCCGATATATACAACCGGGAGAAAAAAACGCAGGAAGCCATTCCACATTATCAATATGTAATTGAAAAGAGCAGAAATGAATTAACCGAAAATGCTTTAGTTAAACTTTCGGAAATTTATCTAAAAGAAGAAAATTGGGAAAAAGCAGTACCGCTGTTGAACAGATTGGAAAATGAAGCGGATAGCGAAAACAACATATTTTTTGCACAAAGTAATCTGATGAAAGGAAATTATGGCTTAAAACAATATGAAAAAGCTGTGAATTATGCCGAAAAAATATTACAAAACGAAAAAATTGAAGCACAAAGAAAATCAGATGCGCAACTGATCATTGCCCGGTCTGCATTTCAATCGGGTGATATGTACAAAGCCCAGGATGCTTTTAAAATAGTGGAGAATTCGGCAAGCGGTAATGTAAAAGCCGAGGCATTATATTACGATGCATATTTTAAACACAAGGAGGGAGACTATAAAAACTCAAATATAGTTGTACAAAGATTGGCTTCAGAGTTTGCTGCTTATAAGATTTGGGGAGCAAAAGGTTTAATAATCATGTCCAAGAACTTTTACGAATTAGAAGATGCTTATCAGGCAACTTATATCCTGGAAAATGTGATGAAGAATTTCCAACAATTTCCGGAAATAACTCAAGAAGCAAGAATAGAATTACAAAAGATCAAAAAAGAAGAAGCAAAAACAAATGAATCGGTTATTCCTGAAAATTAGTATGATGAGCAGATCGAAATTTATTTTATGGGCCTTTTTATTCTGCACGGGTATACTCTTTTCTCAAAATAGAGAAAAGGATACGCTGGATCCCGAAGTGATTCAGGTAGTAAAACCTTATTCTCCCACAGTGTCTGATGCCTTTAAAATTAAAAAGAATCCTCAAATAGATTCTATCGAGATCAATAAAAAGAAAGAGCTTACTTATCAAATAAACTCTGTACCTGTCGCCTCTACTTTCACACCCGATAAAGGAAGGCCTAAATCAATAAAGCGTGAACCAAAAGAATTTATTTACAATAACTATGTAAAAGTTGGTTATGGTAATTATTTGACTCCCTTGGCAGAAGTTTTTGCTCATTATAACTTAACGAAATACAGTGATTTAGGAGGATTTATCAAATTTCAATCTTCTGAAGGTGAAATTGATGATGCTGTTTTAAACGATCATTATTCCGACCTGAATGTGGATCTGTTCTATAAGCAATCCGAAAGGTATTTTGATTGGAAAATCACCGGGGGTTTTGCAAATAATGTGGTGAATTGGTATGGTTTATCCGAAGATATTTCTTTTAACAATAATGTGATCAAATCTATTGCCGAAAAACAATCTTATGGTACAATATATTTAGGAGGTAATGTTGAATTTTTTGATGCTCTGGTTCATAGTGGAGACATTCAAATTACACGATTTGTAGACAATCATAACAGTAAGGAAAATCACCTGGATTTTAGGGGAAATGTAGCATTTAAGGTTTGGAATGAACTGGAAATGAATAGTTATATATTTTTGGAATTATTAAATGGAAAATTTGAAAATAATTTCGAGCATACCGAAGAAATTGACTACAATTTTATTAATGTAGGGTTCAGTCCTAATTTTACATTTTTAAGAGAAGACCTTACCATTAATGCAGGAGCTAATCTTTACTATAGTTTTACAAATAATGATAATGACGACAGTAAGTTTTATGTATATCCAAACGTTACTGCTTCCTATAAAGTTTTTGAAGAATCCTTAATCGCTTATGCAGGAGTTATAGGTGACCTTCATCAAAATACTTATCAAAAACTGGCAAAAGAAAATCCTTTTGTTTCACCAACCTTAAATATCAAAAGAAGTAGTCAGCAATATTTGGCTTATGCAGGTGCGAAAGGAAAATGGGGTGCAAACATCAGCTTTAACGCAAAGGTTTCTTACGGAAGTGAAAATGATAAAGCCCTGTACAAACTAAACAGCTCAAAAACTAATGGGAATAATATCGTAAATGAAGGGTATGCAGCCGGAAACTCTTTTAACGTAGTTTATGATGATGTTCAAACTATCGGTGCTTTTGGTGAAGTGGTTTATGATTTTAATGAAAATTTGAAATTTGGTGGTAATATTGAGTTTAATTCTTATAGTTTGGATACACAAAATGAGGCATGGAACTTACCAATGTTACAAGCTACACTTCTGGCAAAATACAAAAGAAAAAAATGGTATGCAGGAGCAGATTTCTACTTCGCAAGCGATCGAAAAGATGTGCTTTTTATCCTGCCAACAGAAGAGGAATTCGAAATTACAAATTCCGCGTATTTTGATATGAATTTATCCGGGGGTTATTTTATCAACGACAAATGGTCTGCATTTGTAAACCTCAACAATATTTTAAGTGATAACTACCAAAAATACACCCATTTTAAAGTACAGGGGTTTCAATTTATGGCTGGAGCAACCTATAAATTTGATTTCTGATAAACAAAGCTCAGTTTAAATCCTCTTTATATTTCTTTAAAAAATTAAACAATGTTAAATTTTACTGAAATTTCTTTAAAAAAGTTTAATTTTTCTATTTCAGAACGATAAATAACCGTTAATTTTGTGGTTCGGAAAAATTTAAGCAATGATAGGAAAAAATATAACTATTGAAGACCTGGTAGATGACTATCCATTTTCTGTTACTTTTTTACAGAAAAAAGGGATCAAATGTATCGCTTGCGGAGAACCTATCTGGGGAACTTTGGAAGAAGCCTGTTTAGAAAAGAACTTTACACAAGAAGATATTCAACAATTTGTGGACGAACTAAATACTTTAAATAAAAAACAAAATTAATAAATAGATTATGGCAATAGATATCAATAAAGTTTTAAAAACTTTTGGAATCACCGACGTAAATCAAGGTGTTTCTACCGGTAACGATTGGTTTGATACAGATGGAGCAATTACTTCATCTTCTTCACCAATCGATGGAAAAGAAATCGCAAAAGTAAAAAATGCGACCATGGAAGATTATGAAATGGTAATGAAAAAAGCCCAGGAAGCATTTATAGAATGGAGGCAGGTTCCTGCTCCTGAAAGAGGTGAGATCGTTCGCCTTATCGGGTTGGAATTAAGAAAATATAAAGAAGAGCTTGGTGCGTTGGTTACTTATGAAATGGGTAAGATCTTTCAGGAAGGATTGGGTGAAGTTCAGGAAATGATCGATATCTGTGACTTTGCTGTCGGGCAATCAAGATTGATCAACGGAGTTTCCTTGCAATCTGAAAGAAGAGAGCACAGATTATTTGAACAATACCAACCTCTTGGAATTGTAGGTATCATTACTTCATTTAACTTTCCTGTTGCTGTTTGGGCATGGAACTCGGCTTTAGCTGCTATCGCAGGTGATGTTGTAATCTGGAAACCGTCTTCAAAAACTCCTTTAACTGCTTTGGCTACTCAAAAAATTATCGGTAAAATTTTAAAAGAAAATAATGTTCCTGAAGGTGTTTTCAACCTTATTGTTGCAAAATCATCGGTAATGGGAGATAATTTCTTAGAAGACAGAAGAATTCCTTTATTCTCAGTTACCGGTTCTACTGTTGTAGGTCAAAGAGTAGGTGGTATTGTTGGTAAAAGATTAGGTAAAACTATCTTAGAATTAGGAGGTAACAACGCTGTTATCATTACTCCTAATGCAGATATTAAAATGGCAATCGCTTCTACAGTATTTGGTACTGTTGGTACTGCCGGCCAACGTTGTACTTCTACAAGAAGAATCATTATCCACGAAAGTGTGTATGACCAAGTAAAAGATTCTATGGTAAATGCTTATAAGAGTGTTGCTGCTAAAGTTGGAAACCCGTTAGATGAAAATTTCCTTGTAGGGCCGCTTATCGATGTTCATTCTGTAAATAACTTTAAAAATTCTGTCTCTAAAGTTCAGGAAGAAGGCGGTAAGATCTTATTTGGTGGTGAAGTAATGGAAGGTGAAGGATTCGAATCCGGTAACTATGTGATGCCTTGTATCGCTGAAGCGGAAAATCACTACGAAATTGTACAAGAAGAGACTTTTGCTCCAATTGTATATTTAATTAAATACAGTGGTGAAGTTGAAAATGCAATAGAAATTAATAATAATGTTCCTCAGGGATTATCTTCATGTATCTTTACTTTAAATGTAAGAGAAGCTGAAAAATTTGTTTCTGCAATGGGGTCTGACTGTGGTATTGCAAACGTAAATGTTGGTACTTCTGGTGCTGAGATAGGTGGAGCATTTGGTGGTGAAAAAGATACCGGAGGAGGTAGAGAATCCGGTTCTGATTCATGGAAAATTTATATGCGTCGTCAAACCAGTACTTCTAACTACGGTGCTGAATTACCATTGGCTCAGGGAATCAAATTTGATTTTTAGTATAATATTATTCAAAAACAAAAAGCTGCCCTTAGAGGCAGCTTTTTTCATTTTATATATGTGCTATTTAATCCGCTAAAGGAATTCCGTATTTTTCGATATCTAACACCTTTTTAAGCATTTTATCATCTTTATATATTACTTTATAATACGCACTTGAATCAAACAATTGTTGTGCAAATAAAGCTTTTAGATACATTTTCAGGTTATCTTCATTATCAATTTCTATTTCGTGAAAATCATTTGAAAGACCGTTTATATAAGTATCATAGATCTTCTCATCATTATCAAAATTATTTTCAAATTCTTCAAAAGAATAATCTATAAAATCATCTCTGTGTGAATCAATATAATCAAAAACAAAATCATTTAATTTCCCGTAATGAATCCTGTTTATGAATTGTGTGGTATCTAAAGGAACAAATACATCCGGGATGATGCCTCCGCCGCCATAAACTATTTTCCCTTTTGGAGTAGTATATTTTAAAGTATCATTCACTTTAATACTATCAGCATATACCAATTCACCATCGTGAAATCTCTTGGTAAATTCATTAAAATATTCTTTGCTACCGTTATGATCATATGGTTTTTGAATGGAGCGTCCGGTAGGTGTATAATATCGGGAAACTGTTAACCTGATAGCCGATCCGTCACCAAGATCCATTTCTTGTTGCACCAGACCTTTTCCAAATGAACGTCGCCCAATTATGGTTCCTTTATCGTTATCTTGCAATGCTCCTGCAATAATCTCGCTTGCCGAAGCAGAACCTCCGTCTATCAATACATAAATTTGGCCATTTTCAAACTCTCCTTTGTCTGTTGCAAATGTTTTATCAATTTTATTTCGCTTGTCTTTTGTAAAAACAACCAGTTTATCATCTTCTAAAAATTCATCGACTATTTGGGTTGCAACCTGTAAAAATCCACCGGGATTCTGACGAAGATCTAAAACCAGCTCCTGCATTCCTTTATCTAACAAATTATCTAAAGCAACTTTAAACTCATCATAAGTGGTTGCAGCAAATTTGTTGATCTTTATATATCCTAGGCTGTCGTTCAACATATAAAAAGCATCCAAACTTTCTATAGGCACTTCCCCCCTGTTTATAGTAAAAGGAATGTTTTTATTTTCTGATTTTCTATAAACCATTAAATCTACCTTTGTATCCGGTTTTCCTTTTAACTTACTGATAATGTAATTACTACTAAGATTTTTACCAAATAATGTATCGGTATTTGCCATCAGGATCCTGTCGCCTGCTTTTAATCCCGCTTTTTTACTCGGACCATTTTCCAATACTTTTACAACCGTAAGTGAATCTTTAAACATTCTGAACTGAATTCCGATACCAACAAATTTTCCATTCATCGTTTCGGTAATTCTATCGTGTTCTCTTGGTGGAATATAAACAGAATGAGGATCTAACCTGCCCAACATATCTTCTATAGTAACATCCAATAAACTATCTGTATCAACTTCATCAACATAATCATATTCAATATAATCAATCAATCTCTTGATCTTATTTTCCTGTCTGCTGACACCAAAAAACTGAACAGATTTTTTTTGGAAGTTCAGAGAGTTTCCGATAAGAATTCCTATCGCAATGGATAAACCTATAATTAAAGGAAGATATATTTTCGTTTTATTACTCATCTAAGTCTATATGTTCAATTTCTACATTCGCCTTTTCTAAAAATTCCAAACCTGAAGTATCACTATAGGCTTTTCCGTAAACCACTCTTTTGATTCCCGATTGATGAATTAATTTACTGCATTCTTTGCAAGGCGAAAGTGTTATATATAAAGTAGATTCACTACAAGCCTGTGTAGATCCTGCTACTTTTAAAATAGCATTTGCTTCAGCATGTAATACGTGCCACTTGGTATTTCCTTCTTCATCTTCACATTTATTTTCAAAACCTGTAGGGGTGCCGTTATATCCGTCGGAAATAATCATTTTATCTTTCACAATAATTGCGCCAACCTGCTTACGCTCACAATGCGACAATTTAGCCCATTCTTTAGCCATTTTCATATATGCCGAGTCGTATCGCAATTGTTTTTTCTTATCCATAACTGATTTTTCAACTTATTAGTCACTAAATTAAGTGAAATATTTCAATATCTGTTGTTAAAATTTTACCAAATAAACCTTTCAGCCATCATCGGAATTGTTATTCCGGCTACAGCCGAAGAAATTATGAGTATCCAATCCCGTTTGTTCACTTTGAAAATTGATTGGAAAATAAATCCAAATAGAAGGACAACAAAAACAATAATAACTTGTGCTAATTCAATTCCTAAAGCAAATTCTATTAAAGGTAATAATTTAGATTCATCATTATCAATCAAAATTTTAAAATAGTTTGAAAAGCCTAGTCCGTGGATCAATCCAAAGAAAAAAGCAATAAAAATATTAAGCTTACTTTCTGTGCTTTTATTAGATTTTTTCGAAAACAATATATTTGCTATCCCTGTTAAAAAAATGGTTAAAGGAATTAAAAATTCTACTATATCACTCTCAATATTAAGCAGTCCGTAAGCTGATAAAGCTAATGTTAAAGTATGCCCGATGGTGAAAAATGTTACCATCCACAATACTTTTTTCCAATCGGAAAATATATAAACCACTGCCAATACTATTAAAAATAAAATATGATCATATGCTTGTATATCAAGCACATGATTTAAACCAACTTGAATATAAAATAGAAAATCATCCATAAATTAGTACTTGAACTTTTTAAAAATATCCCATAAAACAACTCCGCAACTCACCGAAATATTTAAGGAATGTTTCGTCCCAAATTGGGGAATTTCGATACAATGATCAGAAGCCGAAACTACATCCTGCTGTACTCCTTTTACTTCATTACCAAAAATAACAGCATATTTTTCACCTGTTTTTATTTCAAAATCCTGTAACATGATAGATTTATCAGCCTGTTCGATAGAAGCTACTTTAAAACCTTCTTTTTTAAGTTTTTCAACCAGATCGATGGTATTTTCAACATATTCCCATTCTACAGATTCGGTAGCTCCTAAAGCGGTTTTGTGAATTTCTTTATGTGGTGGTTTTGCGGTAATTCCGCAGAGGTAAATTTTCTCGATCAAAAAAGCATCGGAAGTTCTAAAAACCGAACCAATATTATTTAAACTTCTAATATTATCTAAAATTACAATTAGCGGAATTTTATTTATTTGCTTAAACTCCTCAACATTCAATCTTCCTAATTCGCTGTTTTTTAATTTTCTCATACTAATAATTTGTTATCCCGATGTAACGGAATTGCAAAATAAAGAAGAAAAAAAGGAAATGTTGTCTTTTTCAATGGTTAATTCTGTCAAATTTAGTTGGAAAAAGATTTGAATATTTCGGTGCGCTGCACCTTTTATTGGTGAGATGATAATTATTTCTACAAATATTTCGGTGCTATACACTTAATAAAAATTTCTTGAGCCCAACTACCTATGATACAAGGCTATAGAAGTATTTCCTACCTGCCATCAGGAATAATGTCATCAGGACAAAGGGGGTGGAATTTAGGATGTAAAATACTTATCTTATTGACATCGAACGGCAAAGTCAGGAGGTCTCTAGTAGTTCTTATTATTGAATTTAGAAAAAATTCAAATTATCCATAGTGTATACTTAATAATGCAGCAGAGCTGTATAATATTTGTAGATCCAATATACGTAACTAATTTAGGTGCAGCGCACCGCAATATTGTTTACACAAAAACATTACATTATGATTCAGCATTTCAAAAAATCAATCCTCAAAATAATCAAAAACATATTTTGTATCAAAATCTATTTCAAATTTTCTTAATAATTCTAAATACTCTTCTTTAAATGTCTTTTTATGATGATGTTTTTCTTGATTTAAAACATATTTTACAACAACATCTAATTGTGATCTGGAATGCGAAAATGCTCCATACCCTTTTTGCCATTCAAATTTATATCTTGAAAGTTTATTTAGTTTTATCCATGCATTACTTGATGTTTTTATTTTTTCAACTAATGCAGAAATTAGCTGATTAGGATTATAACCAATGAAAATATGAATATGATTTGGCATTGAACCAATAGCTAACATTTTATGATTTTGATTCTGTACTATTCCGGTAATATATTTTTCTAAATCATTTTTCCACTCGTTTTTTATTAAAGCGTCTCTATTTTTAACAGCAAAGACTAAATGAATATATAGCTGTGTGTATGTATTTGCCATTTTATAATATTTTAATTATTAATCTTTTATCTATTAATAGGCTCAAATTAAAAAGGTTAACATTGAAATAAGTGAAATAGAGAAATTTGTTAATATTACGGTGCGCTGCACCTTATTCTTCTAGGGGGTGACAATTGTATCTACAAATGTTTCGGTGCTATGCACCTATATTGTTGTATTTACTTGTATAAATAATTATAAATAGCAACAGAGTTGTAGAATTGTAAATTTTAGATGGGAAAAGGGGTGAATATTACGGTGAGATACGTCTTTTATTGGTAAAATGATAATTATTTCTATAAAGATTTCATTATGCTGCACTTAGAATATAATTGCATTTACAAAATAATTAATTATGATTTTAGCAGCAGAGCTGCGTTACATTTGTAGAACCAATACCAACGTATATAATTTAGGTGCAGCGCACCGTAATATTATTTTCATCAGGAATTGGTAAATCTCAATTTATAAATCTTTATTTTTCTCTCTAAAATTATATCTTTGCGATTAGCGGTTTTTCACACAAAGTTTAAACAAAAAAATATCTAAAATTGGCAAAGACTAAAGAAAAAAAAGTTACTCCTTTAATGAAACAATACAATAGCATTAAGGCTAAATATCCCGATGCTATGTTACTTTTTAGAGTGGGTGATTTTTATGAAACCTTTGGTGAAGATGCTAAAAATGCAGCTAAAATTTTAGGAATTGTTCTAACCAAAAGAGGTGCCGGAAGCGAAACAGAAACCGCTCTTGCCGGTTTTCCACACCACTCACTAAATACTTATTTACCAAAACTTGTAAAATCCGGGTTGCGTGTTGCTATTTGCGATCAGCTGGAAGATCCAAAAATGACCAAGAAAATTGTAAAACGCGGTGTTACCGAATTGGTTACCCCTGGGGTTGCTCTCAACGACGAGGTTTTACAATCAAAAAATAATAATTTTTTAGCTTCTGTTCATTTCGGTAAAAAACAAATCGGGGTTTCTTTTCTGGATGTTTCCACAGGTGAATTTTTAACCGCCCGGGGAAATGCTGAATATATCGATAAATTATTACAGAATTTTCATCCGAGTGAGATTTTGGTTCAAAAACAGAACAAACTGAAGTTCAATGAGCTTTTTGGAGAGCAGTTTTACACTTTTTACCTCGAGGACTGGGTCTTTCAACCCGATTATGCCAACGAAACTTTAAACGAACATTTTAAAATAAATTCGTTAAAAGGATTTGGTATTGACGATCTTCAGGAAGGAATTATTTCTGCAGGAGCAATTTTATTTTACCTTTCGGAAACCCAACATAAAAATTTGGATCATATTACCAATATCCAACGTATTTTAGAGGATCACTATGTTTGGATGGATAGATTTACCATTCGTAATTTAGAATTGTATCATTCTACTTCACCTCAGGCGGTTACTCTTTTAGATATCATCGATAAAACAATTTCGCCTATGGGCGGAAGACTTTTAAAAAGATGGATGGCGCTTCCGTTAAAAAATATTGATGAGATCCAAAACCGTCATGAAATTGTAAAGTTTCTGATAGAAAATGAAGCTGTTTTTGATAAGATTACCTATCAGATAAAGCAAATAAGTGATATTGAACGATTGATTTCAAAGGTTGCAACCGGTAAGATAAATCCGCGTGAGGTTGTACTTCTAAAAAATTCGCTTAACGCAATAGTTCCCGTAAAGGAAATTACAGAATATAGTAATAATAAAGCTTTACAAATACTTGGTAATCAAATAGATAATTGTTTAGTTTTAAGAGAAAAAATTTTAAAAACTATTAATGAAGAGGCTCCTGTAAATATCAATAAAGGGAATGTAATTACAAGTGGTGTTTCGGAAGAATTAGACGAATTAAGAGCAATTTCCACTTCAGGTAAGGATTATCTTAATTCTATGCTCGAAAGAGAAACCGAACGAACCGGAATCAGCTCTTTAAAAATTGCTTTTAATAATGTTTTCGGCTACTATATTGAAGTTAGAAATACGCATAAGAACAAGGTTCCGGAAGAATGGATCAGAAAACAAACCTTAGTCTCTGCTGAAAGATATATTACAGAAGAACTAAAAGAATACGAAGCAAAAATTCTCGGAGCACAAGAGAAAATAGGTATCATAGAACAAGAAATTTTCAATGAATTATTACAGTTTATGTTCGCTTATATTTTACCTATTCAAAAAAACGCACAAGTTATTGCTCAAATAGACTGCCTGAGTTCATTCGCTCAAAATGCTATTGAAAATAATTATGTAAAGCCGGTTATTGATGAGAGCACAGACCTGGAAATTAAAAATGGCCGGCATCCGGTAATTGAAAAACAATTACCTATTGGAGAAGAATATATAGCCAACGACCTGGTATTAAACAGGAATCAGCAGCAAATAATTATGATAACAGGGCCGAACATGAGTGGTAAATCTGCTATTTTACGTCAAACAGCCCTAATTGTTCTTCTTGCCCAAATGGGAAGTTATGTCCCTGCTCAAAATACCAGAATTGGTGTAGTTGACAAAATTTTCACCCGTGTTGGTGCCAGCGATAATATTTCGATGGGTGAATCCACTTTTATGGTGGAAATGAATGAAACCGCAAGTATTTTAAATAATTTAACCGATAGAAGCCTGATCTTATTAGATGAAATAGGCCGTGGTACAAGTACTTATGACGGAATCTCAATAGCCTGGGCCATAGCCGAATATTTACATGAACACCCTGCAAAATCCAAAACTTTATTTGCTACGCATTATCATGAACTTAATGATATGACCGAAACCTTTGAACGTATAAAAAACTTCAATGTTTCGGTTAAAGAGCTGAAAGATAATGTGATATTTTTAAGAAAATTGGTTTCCGGTGGTAGTAAACACAGTTTTGGTATTCATGTTGCCAAACTTGCCGGAATGCCTACGCCGGTAATTCATAAAGCAAATAAACTGCTAAATCGTTTAGAAAAAAGTCATGCTTCTGAAGATATGCAGGAAAAACTCAAAAAAGCCAATGAAGAAGATATGCAATTGAGCTTTTTCAATATGGATGATCCGCTTTTAGAAGAAATTAAAGACGAAATCCTTACTACGAATATAGATAC
>JBDLIB010000061.1:0-16068 GCA_039715085.1 Bacteroidota bacterium
CTATTTTAATTTGCAAAACGAATCCCGTTTCAATCTTTTGAAATGGGATTTTTACTTATTTATCGATTAGTTTTCTTAGCAATATCGTATGAAAATTTGTTTCAACATCAATAACACCCCCATTATCAGATAATTACTTTCAATTTTTGAATATTTATAAAATCGTACCAAAAACTTCAGATTTTCTTTAGATTTAAATTTTATATTTGGAAATGTTGTTTTGGGTTTAATTCTTTTCTAACACTTATTTTAAAACCAAAATAACATTTTGTATAATATTATCTGAGGGGAAAAATATTATACAAGCATTAATTCAAAGCAGATAACTCTTAAATAATATTTGAGTTTACGCAACACACAAAGTCCGGCATAAGTGTCGGACTTTTTTTATATTATTTGATTTTTTAGAAATAATATAAATCGAGATCGATAAACACCTAAATTGTTAATAACTTAAACGTATAATACTTAAAAAAATCCATCAATAACGTGGTGATTCTTTATATTTGTACGTTTGTGATTTTAAGATTAAAATACTTCTATAAAAATGAGTGAAGAGAATAAAAAAGAGCAATATTCAGCCGATAGTATTCAGGCTTTGGAAGGAATGGAGCATGTACGTATGCGACCATCAATGTATATTGGAGATGTAAGTACGAGAGGTCTGCATCATTTGGTCTATGAAGTTGTTGACAACTCTATTGATGAAGCAATGGCAGGACATTGCGACAGGATCGATGTAATAATTAATGAAGACAATTCTATCACCGTAAAAGATAACGGTAGAGGTATTCCGGTTGGAACACACAAAAAAGAAGGAGTTTCTGCATTAGAAGTGGTGATGACCAAGATTGGTGCAGGTGGTAAATTCGATAAAGATTCTTATAAAGTCTCGGGTGGTTTACACGGTGTTGGTGTTTCGGTTGTAAATGCCTTATCAAACGATTTAAAAGCTACGGTATACAGAGAAGGTAAAATCTGGCAACAAGAATACAAAAAAGGTGTAACGCAATATCCTGTCAAAGTTATTGGTGAATCTTCTGAAAGAGGTACCGAAGTTACTTTTTGGGCAGATGACAGCATTTTTCAAACAGAAATCGTCTATAGTTACGAAACTCTTGCTGCACGCTTACGCGAATTAGCATACTTAAATCAAGGGGTAACTATTACCATTACTGATAAACGCAGTAAGGACGAGGAAGGAAACTTTGTCCACGAAGAATTTTACAGTGATGAAGGTTTAAAAGAATTTGTAAGATACTTAGATGCAACACGTGAGCAACTCACCTCTGATGTTATCAGCATGGAAGGTGAAAAAAATGGAATTCCGGTTGAAGTTGCCATGGTCTACAATACATCCTTTACAGAGAATTTACATTCATATGTAAATAATATCAACACCCATGAAGGAGGAACGCATCTTTCCGGTTTTAGAAGAGGTTTAACACATACTCTTAAAAAATATGCAGAAAATTCAGGAATGTTAAGCAAACTGAAATTTGATATTTCGGGTGATGACTTCCGTGAAGGTTTAACTGCAATCATTTCTGTTAAAGTTGCTGAACCACAATTTGAAGGACAAACAAAAACCAAATTAGGAAACAGAGATGTTTCTCCTGCGGTAAGCCAGGCAGTATCTGAAATGCTTACCAATTATTTGGAAGAAAATCCTGATGATGCCAAAATCATTGTTCAAAAAGTAATTCTAGCTGCTCAGGCTCGCCACGCTGCTTCAAAAGCACGCGAAATGGTGCAAAGAAAAACAGTTATGTCCGGTGGTGGATTACCCGGAAAATTATCTGATTGTGCCTGGAGCGACCCGGAACAATGCGAAATCTTCTTAGTCGAGGGTGATTCGGCAGGTGGTACGGCAAAACAAGGAAGAGACAGAAACTTCCAGGCTATTCTACCTCTTCGCGGTAAGATTTTGAATGTTGAAAAAGCAATGCAACATAAAGTCTTTGAAAACGAAGAGATAAAAAGCATGTACACCGCATTGGGTGTTACTGTCGGTACCGAAGAAGATCCCAGAGCTCTGAATTTAAGCAAATTACGATATCATAAAATAGTAATTATGTGTGATGCCGATGTCGATGGTAGTCATATTGAAACATTAATTTTAACCTTCTTCTTCAGGTATATGAGAGAATTGGTTGAAAATGGAAATATCTACGTTGCGCAACCACCTCTTTATTTAATCAAAAAAGGAGCCAAAAAAGAATATGCTTGGGGAGATAAAGAACGTGATGATATCATTGAAAGTTGGGGTGGTGGAACCATCCAAAGATATAAAGGTCTTGGAGAGATGAATGCCGAACAACTTTGGGATACTACTATGAATCCGGAGTATAGAACCATGAGACAAATTACTATTGAAAATGCAGCAGAAACAGACAGGGTATTTTCCATGTTAATGGGTGATGATGTTCCGCCAAGGAGAGAGTTTATAGAAACGCATGCTACATATGCAAATATCGACATATAAGTATATAAGTTACACACACAGGAAACTTTGGTAACATATATACTAATCCGGTAGCTAGAGTTACATAAGTTCTCTTTTATTTAGAATAAATTTGTTTAGATAATAATTTAAAATTAAATATATGAAAGTAACTATAGTAGGTGCAGGAGCTGTTGGGGCAAGCTGTGCCGAGTACATTGCCATTAAAGACTTCGCCTCTGAAGTTGTTTTAATCGACATCAAAGAAGGATATGCAGAAGGTAAAGCAATGGATTTAATGCAAACCGCATCCTTAAACGGATTTGACACCAAAGTAACAGGAACAACGAACGATTATTCAAAAACAGCAGGTAGTGATATTGCTGTAATCACAAGTGGTATTCCACGTAAACCGGGAATGACCCGTGAAGAATTGATCGGTATCAATGCCGGAATTGTAAAAACAGTTACACAATCAATTTTGGAACATTCACCTAACGCGATTTTTATTGTAGTAAGTAACCCTATGGACACCATGGCTTATTTAACACACAAAGCTTTAGGTTTACCTAAAAATCGTATCATTGGTATGGGTGGTGCCTTGGATAGTGCTCGTTTTAAATACCGTTTAGCCGAAGCATTAGAATGTCCATCATCTGATGTAAACGGAATCGTAATTGGTGGCCATAGTGATACAGGAATGATTCCTCTAACCCGCATGGCTGTTAGAAATAGTATTCCGGTAAGTAAATTCTTATCTGAAGAAAAACTTAACGAAGTTATGGAAGCAACGAAAGTTGGAGGTGCTACTTTAACCAAATTATTAGGTACAAGTGCCTGGTATGCTCCAGGTGCTGCAGTTTCTTCAATGGTACAATCTATTGCATGTGATCAAAAGAAAATGTTCCCTTGTTCAGCTTTATTGGAAGGTGAATACGGTTTAGACGATATTTCAATTGGTGTACCTTGTATTATAGGTAAAAATGGTATCGAAAAAATAGTTGAATTAGATTTGAACGATGCTGAGAAAAACAAATTAAATGAAAGTGCTGCTGCCGTTAAAAAAACGAACGGACTGCTGGATGTTTAAGAAATCTAAGATTTGAAAATCAAAATTTAAAAATCCGCCAAACGGCGGATTTTTTTTGTTAAAACAAGTGAGGGTTTCACTCATTTACCAGTATAAAATTTAGTGAAACCCTCACTAATAAAATCTATGAGAGACCAGAAATCTTCCCATTTTTATCGATAGACATATGCTCACTGGCAGGTTTACCCGGTAAGCCTGGCATACGCATCATTTTACCCAAGATAGGAATGACAAATTGGGCTCCTGCTGCAATTTCTATTTCTCTTACATTAACTATAAAGCCTTTTGGCCTACCAATCAATTTCTCATTATCGGAAAATGATTTCTGGGTCTTAGCCATACAAACAGCAAAATTATTAAATCCTAATCTTTCTATTCGTTTTAAATTCAGTTTGGCTTTTTTATCAAAATCAACTCCATCAGCTCCATAAATTTCTTTGGCTATAGTCTCTATTTTTTCAACCATAGGCGATTTCCAATCGTACAAAGGTTTGAATTGAGTTGCTTTATTTTCCACTACATCCACAACAGCTTTTGCCAGGTCTTGTGTACCATCTCCACCTTTTGCCCATCCTTCAGATAAGACAGCTTGTACACCAAGCTTTGCGCAAGCATCTTTAATATATTGGATTTCTTCCTTACTGTCATTCGTAAATGCATTAATAGCAACAACAGGCTCAATATTGAATTTTCTAATATTTTCGATATGTTTTTCAAGATTTGCAAAACCATTTTGAACATAGGACAGATTTGGTATATTGTATTGATCTTTTTGTGCACCACCATGATGACGTAGCGCCCTGATTGTAGCAACCAAAACAACAGCTTTAGGGTTTAAATTTGCTGCTACCGATTTGATATTCAGAAATTTTTCTGCACCAAGATCTGCACCAAAACCTGCTTCTGTAACCACATAATTTGAGAGAGTAAGACCCATTTTGGTTGCTAAAATAGTATTAGTCCCTTGTGCGATATTAGCAAAAGGTCCACCGTGAATAATTGCCGGGTTTTTTTCGAGAGTTTGTACTAAATTAGGCTTAATAGCATCTTTTAATAAAATTGCCATCGCATTTTCAGCTTTCAGATCACGAGCAAAAACTGGCTCCTTGCTAAATGTAAATCCGACAAAAATATCACCCAATCGTTTTTTTAAGTCTTCAAATCCATTTGCCATACATAAAATAGCCATGATCTCAGAAGCAGGAGTAATATTGAACCCGTCTTCACGTGGTATTCCATTGGCAGTTCCTCCCAGGCCAATTGTGATATGACGAAGTGACCTATCATTCATATCAATTACACGCTTCCATAATATAGTTCGTGGATCCAAATTTAAGGTATACGCAGCAGATTGCAGGTTATTATCAATCAATGCCGAAAGTAAATTATTTGCTTTCTCAACAGCGTTAAAATCACCTGTAAAATGAAGATTGATATCTTCCATTGGAACTACCTGTGAATAACCACCCCCGGCAGCACCACCTTTAATTCCAAAAACAGGCCCAAGAGAAGGTTCGCGTAAAACTACCGTTGCTTCCTTTCCAATTTTATTTAAACCTTCGGTCAGCCCGATAGAAACCGTTGTTTTACCTTCACCTGCAGGAGTTGGCGTTAAGGCAGTTACTAAAATTAAGTTATTCTTTTTTATCTTTTTTTCATCAATAAGATCCAAAGGCAACTTGGCTTTATATTTTCCATAAAGCTCGAGATCATCTTCCTTAATTTTTAATTTTTTTGCAATTTCCTTAATGTGAATAAGTTTAGTTTTTTGGGCAATTTCTATGTCTGTTAAATATTTCATTTTATATTATTTTTGAGGTCAGCAAATTTACTAAAAAATAGTGTAAATCAATAATCTTAGAAGTGTTTAAAATATTCATTAGTATTTCTTTTAAACCTAAATTAATTGAGTATATTTGCGCGATTTATGTTAAATAATGATTAAATAAAATTCAATAAATAATGCAAAACAAAGGACTTATTAGAACATTTGCGATCTTGTTTAGTTTAGTTAGTTTATACCAACTATCCTTTACCTGGTTTGCAAAAAATGTAGAGAAAGATGCAACGGTTTATGCCGAGTCTAATGCAGTTTCAGACGATCTGCACGAAATAGCAGATATTAAAGGAAAATACTTAGATTCTGTTTCCAATTTACCGGTTGTTAATTTAGGATTTGCTGATTTCACTTACAACGAATTAAAAGACAAAGAAATAAATCTTGGTCTTGATTTAAAAGGTGGTATTAATGCAATTCTGGAGGTATCTGTTAGAGATATCTTGATTGGATTATCAAACCACTCTAAAAATGCAGTTTTTAACGAAGCTTTAAGCAATGCTACTAAAGCACAGAAAGAAAGTGATAAAGATTATCTAACTCTGTTTTTTGACGCCTTTGAAGAAGCAAGTAAAGGAACCGTAAAACTTAGCGACCCCAGTATTTTTGGTAATAAATCACTTAAAGACAAAATCAACTTTAAAATGAGTGATGAGGAAGTTGAACCAATACTAAAGGAAGAAGTTAAAGGTTCAATTAGTACAGCATTTGAAGTTTTAAGAAGTCGTATTGACCGTTTTGGAGTTACATCACCAAATATTCAAAGAATTGGTGAATCAGGTAGAATTTTAATCGAATTACCTGGTGCAAAAGATATTGAGCGTGTAAGAAAACTTTTACAAAGTACTGCCGAATTACAATTCTGGGAAGTATATACCAATCAGGAAATGGGACAATTCTTTATGGGTGCTAATTCTACTTTGTCTCAGATCCTAAAACCTGAAGAAAAAGTAAACGACACTATTTCTAAAGATGAAGAAATTGACGACCTGTTAGGAGAAGTAAAAGATTCTGTTGACACAAAAGCCGCTAATCCTTTATTCTCGGTTTTTCTGCCAAATATTCCGCAAACACAAAATCATATCAGTTCTGCTATTGGCTCTGCTAAAGTAAATGATACTGCAAAAGTTAATGAATATCTTGCCATGAAAGAGGTGAGAAATTTATTACCTGCAAATATGAAATACGCTAAATTCTTATGGGATGCAAAACCAATTAAAGAATCTGACGTTATCAACCTTTATGCAATTAAATCAAACAGAGATGATGAGGCGCCTATTCAAGGCGATGTAATTTCTGATGCTGCTCAGGTTTTCGACCAGTTAGGTGCTAATCCTGAAGTTAGTATGACAATGAACTCTAAAGGTTCCAAACAATGGGGTAAAATGACTACTGCCAATGTAGGAAAATTTGTTGCTGTTGTTTTAGATGATTATGTATATTCTGCTCCAAGAGTAAATGATGCAATTACCACAGGTAGAACATCAATCTCCGGTCAATTCACTATTGAAGAAGCGCAAGATTTAGCAAATGCTTTAAAATCAGGTAAATTACCTGCTGCTGCAAGAATTATCCAATCGGATGTTGTTGGGCCTTCGCTAGGTCAGGAAGCAATTGACAGTGGATCTGTTTCATTTGGAATTGCATTATTATTGGTACTTCTTTGGATGATATTTTATTACGGTAAAGCCGGAATCTTTTCAGATATAGCTTTAGCAACAAACATTCTATTGATCTTTGGAACCCTTGCTGCATTTGGAGCCGTATTAACTTTACCTGGTATTGCCGGTATTGTTTTAACAATAGGTATGGCGGTAGATGCAAATGTACTTATCTACGAAAGAATTAAAGAAGAACTCAATAAAGGTAAAGGTTTAAAAGAAGCTATTAACGATGGTTTTGGTGGTGCATTATCTTCCATTTTAGATGCAAACATCACCACCTTGCTAACGGGTATTATTCTTTATTTATTTGGTACAGGGCCTGTAAAAGGTTTTGCTACAACTTTAATGATAGGTATTGTAACTTCGTTATTCTCTGCTATTTTTGTCACTCGTTTATTACTAGAGTGGTATGTAAGCAAAAAAGGAAGACAATTAACCTTCAACACTGCTATCACTAAAAACTGGTTTAAGAATATCAATATCGATTTCTTGAAAAAGCGTAAAATGGCTTATATCATTTCAGGAACTATCTTGATTATTGGTATCGGCTCTTTAATGACCAACGGTTTAAATTATGGTGTCGACTTTAAAGGAGGTAGAACATATACTGTTAGATTTGAAAATGCTGTAAAAGGCCCGGAAGTTGCAAGTAGTTTGAACGATGTGTTTGGAAGTTTACCTGAAGTAAAAACCTTTGGTGCTGCAAATCAGTTAAAAATTACTACAAAATATAAAATCGAAGATAACGCTGTAACCGTTGATGATGAAATTCAGGAGTTACTTTATAATGGTGTTAAATCTTTCTTGCCTGACGGAATTACTTACGATCAGTTTAAAGGTGCAGACAACAACCTGAATGTTGGAATCCAGCAATATATCAAAGTTGGGCCAACCATTGCTGATGACATTAAACAAGCTGCAATCTGGGCAATTTTAGGTTCGTTGATCGTTGTATTCCTATACATCTTACTGCGATTCAGAAAATGGCAATATAGTCTGGGTGCAGTAGCTGCTGTATTCCACGATGTTTTGATCGTGCTTTCAATATTCTCTATTTTCTGGAAAGTATTGCCTTTTGATATGGAGATCGGACAATCATTTATTGCAGCAATTCTTACGGTAGTGGGTTACTCATTAAATGATACCGTGGTAATTTTTGACCGTATTAGGGAATTTGCCAACAAGCATACATCCTGGCCATTTGACCGTACAGTGAATACTGCATTGAGCAGTACTCTTGGTAGAACTGTGAATACTTCGCTTACTACTTTAATTGTATTATTGGCTATTTTCTTGTTTGGAGGTGATTCAATCAGAGGATTTATGTTTGCATTGATCATTGGTGTTATAGTGGGTACTTATTCATCACTATTTATCGCATCACCGATTATGTATGATACGACTATTAAATCAGACAACAAGAAATTGAAAAAATAATTTTTTTTCAATAATAATATTCCAAAAAACCTTTCTGTGATAAGAAAGGTTTTTTGTTTTAGCTAATTTCTGTAAATTTGCATTTCCCTTTTCGGGAATGACCTAATCAAATTCAACTATATGGATATTATTCAATTGCACGACAAAAAGTTTGAGTCGTTTATTTCTAAAGAAGAAATTTCAAAACGAGTAAAACACTTAGCAAAACAAATTTCAGATGATTTGGATGAGAATGAAATACCAATTTTCATAGGAATTTTAAACGGTTCATTTATGTTTGTGGCAGATTTTGTAAGAGAATATCCTTATGAATGCCACCTTACATTTGTTAAACTGGCTTCTTATCAAGGCACAAACTCAAGCGGAAAAATTAAACACCTGGTAGGTATAAATGAAGACCTTGATGGAAAAACTGTTGTTATCCTAGAAGACATAATTGATACGGGAAATACTTTATCTGAAATATATAACATCTTTGAAGAGAAGAATGTAAAAAAACTGGTTATTGCGACATTGTTCTTTAAGCCTGATGTTTTTAGAAAATCCCTTCACATAGATTATATAGGTATGTCAATTAAAGATAAATTCATTGTAGGATATGGATTAGATTATGACGGATTAGGAAGAAATCTTCCAGATGTATATCAATTACATGAATAATAATTTAAAATAAGATATAAAATGAAAAACATTGTACTATTTGGCCCTCCGGGAGCAGGAAAAGGAACACAAGCTGAATTGCTAAAAGATAAATACAAATTGGTTCATATTTCTACCGGTGATGTGTTTAGATATAACATTAAAAATGAAACTGAACTTGGGAAATTAGCTAAATCCTATATGGATAATGGTGATTTGGTTCCTGATGAAGTTACTATCGATATGCTTAAGGCTGAAGTTGAGAAGAACCAAGAAGCAAACGGGTTTCTTTTTGACGGTTTTCCACGTACCGAATCTCAGGCAGATGCATTAGAAAAATTTTTAGCAGAAAAAAAGACAAATATTTCAGCTATGGTTGCTTTGGAAGTTCCTGAAAACTTATTGGTTGAACGTATTTTACTAAGAGGAGAAACCAGTGGAAGAACTGATGATCAGGACGAAGAAAAGATCAGAAACCGCTTTAAAGAATACAATGAAAAAACTGCTGTTTTGCAAAAATTCTACGAAAAACAAGATAAATTCTACGGAGTGGACGGAGTAGGGTCTATCGAAGATATTACAAAAAGATTACAGCAAGTATTTGATAAACTTTAAGTTAAAAGTTTTATTTTTGCAAAATAATTACAAGGTCTAATATTTTTAGACCTTTTTTTCTCTGAAAACATGACTGAAGGAAATTTTGTTGACTACATAAAAATATGGGCACAATCCGGTAAAGGAGGTAAAGGCTCTGTACATCTACACCGTGAGAAATATGTTTCAAAGGGTGGACCTGACGGTGGTGATGGTGGTCGTGGCGGTCATGTGATTATTCGTGGAAACAAAAATATGTGGACCCTCTTCCACTTAAAATTTAAAAAACATTTTAAGGCCGAACACGGTGGTGCAGGAAGTAAAAGCCGCAGCACAGGAAAAGATGGTGAAGATAGATATATTGATGTTCCGCTTGGCACTATTGTAAAAGATAGTGAAACTCAAAAAATTTTATTTGAAGTTACAAAAGACGGCGAAGAAGTTATTCTTGTTGAAGGTGGAAAAGGTGGTAGAGGAAACTGGCATTTTAAATCGGCTACGAATCAAACGCCACGTTATGCACAACCGGGTGTAGATGGGCAAGAAGGTTGGTTTCAACTGGAATTAAAACTCTTGGCAGATGTTGGCCTGGTAGGTTTTCCAAATGCAGGAAAATCAACTTTACTTTCGGTAATCACAGCTGCTAAACCAAAAATTGCCGATTATGCCTTTACTACTTTAAGTCCAAATCTGGGTATTGTAAAATACCGTGATTTTCAGAGTTTTGTAGTTGCCGATATCCCGGGAATAATCGAAGGAGCTTCTGAAGGAAAAGGCTTAGGCCACAGATTCCTAAGACATATTGAACGAAATTCTCTTTTATTATTTTTAATTCCGGCAGATAGTGATGATATTAAAAAAGAATATGAAGTCCTGTTAAACGAACTCAAAAAACACAATCCCGAATTGATGGATAAAGAACGTTTACTCGCTATTTCAAAATCTGATATGCTTGATGATGAATTGAAAGTTGAAATTGAACGAGAACTCCCGGAAGACATACCCCACCTTTTTATCTCATCAGTCGCACAAACCGGTTTAACTGAATTGAAAGATCATTTATGGGAAATGTTAAACAGTTGATCTTATCTTCCTAATTTTAAGTATATTTGGTTAGTAAATTTACAGTTTAAACTAATCAGATGAATCCTGAAGAAAATTATCTCAAAAAAAATAAACAGCTATGGAATCAGAAAGTTGATCATCACATCAAATCTGATTTCTATGATGTGGATAGTTTTTTAAAAGGAAAAAGTTCTCTTAATGACATCGAATTAGAATTATTGGGTAATATTTCTAAAAAAAAGATTCTTCATTTACAATGCCATTTTGGGCAGGACAGCATTTCCTTAAGTAAATTGGGAGCAAAAGTTACCGGTGTAGATTTTTCTGATAAAGCAATTGAAAATGCCAGATCATTAGCCGAAAAAACGAATACGGATACCGAATTTATCTGTTGTGATATTTACGACCTACCTAATCATCTAAATGAAAAGTTCGATATTGTTTATACTAGTTATGGTACTATTGGTTGGTTACCCGACCTGAATAAGTGGGCTGAGATTATTTCAAAATTCTTGAAACCGAATGGTAAATTTGTTTTTGTTGAATTTCACCCGGTAGTCTGGATGTTCGATTACAACTTTGAAAAGATACAATACAGATATTTTACTTCAGATGCGATTATCGAAACAGAAACAGGCACTTATACCGATAAAGAGGCAGACATTGAAGGTGAATCAGTTACCTGGAATCATGGAATTAGTGAAGTTGTAAATGGTCTGATCAGTAACAGGTTGGAGATAAATTCACTAAATGAATATGATTACTCTCCTTACAATTGTTTTAATAAAACTGTTGAAATTTCAACAAATAAATTCCGGATAAAACACCTTGAGAATAAAATTCCTATGGTCTATTCTATAGTAGCAACAAAAAAACTACATTAATATGAATGAGCAAAATAATGAATTTGTAGATAAAGGATTAAAGAGACATCTTTGGTTTTTTATCATTATGTTTTTAGTATTCATCACACTGGCCATCATTCATTTTATCCAGGATAAGGTACCTGTAAGGTATCCGTTTATAGCTTTTATAACAGGAATCGTGTTAGGTGCCATCTTAAGCAGAATTCAAAATATAACCTGGGACAGCAAAGGACATAAAATTGTAAAACAGTTTGATATTGTGGGCGGAATTCTTCTAATTCTGTTTATCCTTTTTACGGTCTTTAAAAAGAAGATCGTTTATGAAATAACTGACCTCAACCATATAAGTGCAATTGTTCTCTCATTGAATGCCGGAATCATGCTTGGAAGGGTTATTACCATTGGCAAAAAGATCCTCGAGATAATTACAAACAAGGAACTACAAAAAGGTTAATTATTGAAATCTTTAAAAATTTTAGAATTCGAATATTTATTTAGATATTTGCCTAAATATTTAATTATATGAACATCATTTTTAAAGCATTAAATGATAAAACCAGACGGGATATCCTGGAGTTATTGAAAGATAAAGAATTAACTGCCGGTGGTATTGCTGATAAATTCAACATCTCAAAACCGAGTATTTCACATCATTTGGATATTTTAAAACGTGCTGACCTTGTAACTTCAGAAAAGAGAGGACAGTTTATCTATTACAATATAAACACAACCATTCTGGAAGATATTTTTCAATGGATCATCAATTTAAAAAGTTAAAAAATGAAGCTTTCCTTAAAAAACGAATTACCAGCTGTAATCATAGCATTGATCCCTGTATTATATTTATACTTCGCTTGGAATAACCTTCCGGAAGAGGTTCCTATACATTGGAATTTTAAAGGAGAAATAGATCGTTGGGGTTCAAGAGAGGAATTACTTACAATGACGCTACTGTTGCCATTAGGAACTTATCTCCTTTTTCTCATTATCCCTAAAATCGACCCAAAAGGAAAGATTAAGAATATGGGTAAAAAATACGATCAATTCAAGTTTTTATTTGTATTCTTTATGTCTGTCATAGCTTTTGTTCTAATCTATTCTGCTAAAAACCTGGAGCAAAACACCATTAATTTAATCTATATAGTTCTTGGATTACTTTTTATTTTCCTTGGGAATTATTTTCAGACGATAAAACACAATTACTTTATCGGAATAAGAACTCCCTGGACATTAGAAAATGAAACAGTTTGGAAAGACACTCATAAACTGGGTGGCAAATTATTCTTTTTTGGAGGAATGCTGATTATTGTTCTGAGCTTTTTATTTGAGAGAGAAATATTTTCTAAAATATTTTTGGTTATTATACTTGCCATAACTTTGATCTCTGTGATATACTCCTATATTCGGTTTCAACAAATAAAGAAAAATACTGAATAATTATGGATAATTCCTTTAAAAATCATTCTACAGTAAATAACCCTTCAATTAATTTATCGACATTAAAAAACAAAAAAATTATTATTAAAAGCACGATAAACAGAATGATCATTCTTTTTTTATTTGGTTTTTTTCGTTTTACAAATCTTGGCTCTGTCATTATTTTAAATATTAAATCTTAAATTTTTAATTCCTTTATCATTTGAGCTAACGCTCTAATGCCTTGTTACTCTTGAAATCATTTGAGCTAACGCTCTAATGCTTCGTTCCTCTCAACATTTCCCGTTTACCAGGTGGTCCGGGGAGTCTTTCTACTTTAAACCCTACTTTTTCCATTGCCCTTCGCACACTTCCTTTAGCAGAATAAGTGACTAATATTCCTTTATCTCTTAATGCATCAAACATTTTTTTAAATATCTCTTCCGTCCAGAGTTCCGGTTGTACCCTGGCTCCAAAAGCATCAAAATAAATCAGATCATACTTCTCTTTATCTTTAATCTCTTTAAAGAATTGGTTTCGCTTTAACAAACAGAAATTTACATCTATCTTATAATTCTCTTCCCATGAGATATCGTGAATCTCTTTAAAGATATCGGAATAGCTTTCTGCATTTAACTCACTTATATAATTTAGTTGAGAGATCTCTTCCGTCTTAAGCGGATAAGCTTCAACTCCATCATAATTAATAATTAAGTTACGTTTATTAGATTCTAAAAAAGTTATAAAACAATTCAATCCGGTACCAAAACCTATTTCTAGAATATCAACTTTTGACCTGTTCTTAAACTGGTCCAATCCGCTTCGAATAAAAACATGATAAGCTTCTTGAATTGCACCGTGTTTTGAATGGTAATTTTCATCCCAATCGGGTAAATAAATACTCGATGAACCATCGGCTGTTGTAATAATTTTTCTCTTCATTATAAATTTAATAATATCAAATATACAAAAACTAAATATTTTAATAAATTCTTACAAAACTCTTTAATCAGTTAAGGAATATTAATTATTTTTGTGTAATAAAATTTTTTAGCCATGACTACTGAAATAAAACCCAAGATTAAAATTGAGAAAACTCAAAAATCAAAAATAGACGAATTAGATTTTAGTGATTTACCATTTGGAAAACATACTACAGATCATATGCTTGTATGTGACTTTAAAGATGGAAAATGGCAAAACCTGAGAATCATTCCTTTCCAGAACCTCAGCTTAAGTCCTTCTGCAAAAGTGTTCCACTATGGGCAGGAGGTTTTTGAAGGGATGAAGGCTTATAAAGATAAAGATGGTAAAATATTATTATTCAGACCTTTAGAAAATCAAAAACGTCTCAATTCATCTGCAAAAAGACTTGCAATTCCTGAAGTTCCCGAAGCATACTTTATGGAAGGTTTAGAAGAACTTTTAAAATTGGATAGTGATTGGATACCAACTTCTGATGGTAGTTCACTATATGTTCGTCCGTTTATATTTGCAACAGGAAATGGTTTTCATGCATCACCATCTGATGAGTACATGTTTATCATTGCCTGCTCTCCATCGGGTCCTTATTTTGGTGGAAAGGTTAGAGTTCTAATTGAACAAAAATATTCACGATCTGCTAATGGAGGTGTTGGGTATGCTAAAGCCGGGGGTAATTATGCCGGACAATTCTATCCAACAAATTTAGCCATTGAAAAAGGATACCAACAGGTAATATGGACAGATGATACTACTCATGAATATATTGAAGAAGCAGGTGCAATGAATATCTTTATGCGAATTGGTGATACTTTAATTACTGCACCAACCAGCGAAAGAATTTTGGAAGGTATTACCAGAAAAAGTATTATCGATATAGCCAAAGACGAAGGAATTGATGTTGAAGTTAGAAAAATTACCGTAACTGAACTGGTAGAAGCTGCCGAAAACGGAACTTTAAAAGAAATGTTTGGTGCAGGTACTGCTGCGGTTATTTCACCTATTGCCGGATTTGGTTATAAAGATAAAGATTATGACTTACCTGTATTCGAAGATACTTTTGCCGCAAGATTAAAAAAACGCATCACCGATATCCAATACAACCGAGCCGAAGATAAGTTTGGTTGGCGAGTTGAGGTGGAATAGAATTTAAGATTCCGATATTCAAGATTTAAAATTACTCACCGGGTGAATATTTTCATGATGAAGATATTCACCCGGTGAGTTTAAATACTAAACGATTAAACAATTGCACAAATAAACAAACATCTACGTTCTCATAATCAAACTTGCAGGTAAAATTCGCATTGCACAAGCAATCAAACTCCACCTTTTGGTGATATAAGCTTTTTTCTTTTTACTTTTTATCGCTTTATAAATTTGTTTTGTGGCTTTTTCGAGAGAAGCCATAGCAAAAGTAGCTCCCAAAGCCATTTTTGTATCAACAAAACCAGGTGCAATATCTGTTACGTGTATATCTGCTTTACTCCTTTTGGCTTTCATCCAAAGAGATTCGAGATAATTATTCTGGAATGCTTTTGAAGCAAAATAAGCAGGTACATGACGGTTTCCTCTAATCCCGGCTACTGAAGAGATTCCAACTAAATGACCAAATCCTTGTTTATGGAATAAATTATAAGAAAGGTCATAAATCTTTACTGCACCAATCACATTAACTTTTAAAGTCGGGTAAGTTTTACCCCACTCCAAATTGTAATTTGGCTCACCCATTCCTGAACTGTAAACGATCAGGTCAATGGTCCCCATCTCTTTTATCAACTCATTAAAAACATCTTCGGAATGTTCCAGATCAGTAACATCATGTTTTTTAATGATATATTTGCCAGGATTTTCATCCTGAATTTCTTTGAGTTTATCTTCTCTCCTACCTGTAATTCCAACTTTATATCCATCATCGATCAAAACTTTTGCCAATTCCCTTCCAATTCCTGAAGTAGCACCAAAAATTATAGCATTTTTCCCCATTTTCTATATTTAGTTTTTTTACAATGCTAAAGATAGAAGAAAATGTTTAG
>JBDLIB010000062.1:0-15981 GCA_039715085.1 Bacteroidota bacterium
TATCTTATAACCCTAGCGCTGAAGTCCCCTGTTCAAACACTATATCAACAGGAATTGATTTCTCTGTTAAACGATCTAAGTCAGCTTGTAGTTCATCACTGATAACACCTTTTTCTGAAACTAATTTTGCTACACCTTCGTAATTTCCATCTCCTTGCAGTGTTAAAATCAGACTTGATAGATCTTCCATCGCAGCTATCAATTTATCATAATCTACCGTATAAGTACCATTCTCATTACGTGTAAAGGCCTCTTTTTCTTTAAAGAAATTAAACCGGATCATATTCGCTTTTCCATGTGCACTACTGGCACCAAAACGAACTGAACGGAAAATACCTGCCATGAAAGTGGTAATATAATCTTTCATATCGTCAGTAAGTTCCCCCTTTTTATGTAATTGTAGTACCATATACAATCCTAAAATATCTGCTTTCCCTTCTTCCAATGCAGAGGAATGTTCTTTTAAAGCTTCTCTTACGGTACCTTTACCATCTAACGTATTTCTTATTCCCAAACCATGAGCCACCTCATGAAACATAGTATTAGCAAAAAATGCATCAAAAGTAATATGTTGCCTTTGACTTTCGTCAATCAAAACATCTGCTATAGGCACTAATATTTTATCAAATTTAGCACGCATGGCATTTTTTAATTGTAAACGACGTGAGCCTTTTGCATCTTGTACTTCCTCATCATTTGGTAAATTTATTGCTATTGTCTTACCACCTGAGTTACAATCTCCTGCATAATATACAACATCATAGGCATTCAATTCTGAATCTGTTCCTGGTTTTTCGGCTTTATAAGCAGCATCTACCGGTAAACCTTCCTGAAGTTCAGGTAAAAAAGCAGCATATTTTTCTAATTTTTTACTCCAGTCCATATCTTTTACCAAGACATAACCTTCATAAGAAGCTTTATTGCCAAATAATTGATCTTCATAGGTTTCAATGGGTCCTATTACTACATCAAGATGATTGGTTTTCATATCCATCCATGCCATATCACTGGGCTGAAAATCATCATCCAATAAGGCTTTTGCACGTAATTCTAAGTATTTTGTCAATCCTTCGTCTTCAGAATATTTCGCAGCTTCTGATAAAAAAGAGGCGGCTTGTGTTAACTGCTCTTTAAATTGGGTACTAAAAGGAATTGTTGTGAGATTACCTTCTGCATCACGACGTAAAAATGTATATAAACTATTTTTATCTTTTAAATCGGCTTTTTCGAATTCCTCTTTAGTCATATCAACAGGATAAAAATTAGCACCTGCCGGTTTTTTACCAACTTCTTCTACAAAAGGCTCATTTCCCTTCATTCTATCCCAGGGGCCATAATTTATTTCTACAAAACTTTTTATTTCTGCATCTCCAATTTTAGCTAATAATTCATTTTTATCACCATAGGTTTGATACCAAAATAACTCATTCATTATATCGGTAGCCTTGATCAAAAGAGGAATCATCTTTTTCTCATTATCAGATAATTTTGAAATATCTGTTGTCAATTTTACAGAAACATATTCGTTAAGTTTATCTTTCATACTTCGGGTGGTGTTGACTTCATTTGTAGTTTGTTTAACAGGATCTTTAGCTTTATTTGTGTTTAGGCAACTTATTAAAAGGTTTATTCCTATTAGTACTGCTATTATTTTTTTCATTTTGATCAATAATTTTGAATATTATTCAGTAAAAGTACTAAAAAGAAAAGCACTTCGTATTAATTATTCTATTTGCAGATTTTTTTTAATGCTTCACTTCTGCTTTACTAATTTATATGTTGTATTCTAACTTGAATATGAATTTAAGATATCTCTATTTTGAGAAGATAGATATTTAGCATTCTGAATGTGATAAAAAATTAATAAGAGGTTTATTTTAAATGCTTTAGATGTCTGTATTCTTAAAAAACAACTTGTTTTGGGAGCATATGAAATCACATCAAAATATTATGTTAAGAGGGGTGGAAACAGATTTGAGTATCGTAATATTCTGAATTTTATAATCTGGGAGATTTTTTCTTTATTATAGATTGCGGCTCATTTAAAATGAATATTTTTTATCATCAATTAATAACAAATTAGAACATCAAATTACAAGTTGAAATGAAAACTAAACACAGTGGAGCAAGATTTTCTGCTATTGTAGGAATAGGAGAAAAGTTAACACGATTAGAAGAGGAAACAGGAGAAAAATACCTTCGTTTAAACAGGGGATTACCTTCTGTTACCAACATCGATTTATCGGAAGTAATTCCATTGATTGATTTTAATTCCCCAAAGGTTAAAGTTTACCCTGCAAATTCAGGATTACCCGAATTAAGATCAGCAATAAACAAGTACTATTTTCAAGAGAAAACTTCTGATGATAATATATTTATCACAGCAGGAGGAATGAATGCCCTTGACTTGGTATTTAAGACTTTGGATGTGGAGAAAGTTTATTTGCCGGAATTTTTCTGGGGGGCTTACGGCCATATTGCAAAGATCAATAAAGTAGAGAGTGATTCTTATTTGACGTTTGATGAAGTAAGAAATAATATTGAGAAATATAAAGGGTCGGGAATATTGATCTGTGATCCAAATAACCCTATTGGAGATAAGTATGATGATGAAATGTTGCTTGATTTTGTAGAAGAATTAAATGCTAACGACATTGCTATTATTTGGGATAGTCCATACAGAAAGATTTTCTTCGGTGAGGATGATGACTTTTATGCTAAATTGTCAAAATTCGAAAACGTAATTATCGTTGAAAGTTTTAGTAAGTCTGTAGGTTTAAGTGGCCAGCGCCTCGGTTTTGTACATACCATCAATAAAGAATTCAATACTGAATTGAATATTAATATTCTATATGTTACAAACGGTATAAATGCTTTTGCACAGGTATTGGTAGAAAAAATACTGACTAGCCCGGAGGGGCAGGCTGCTGCAAAGGAGTTCCGTAGAAAAACAATTGAAGATATGAACAAGAATATAGAATTACTTCGTAACGAAAACTTGTTGGCAGAAGAATTTTATAAAGAATCAACTCCTGTAGGGATTTTTGTAGTCGTTAATAAAAGCGAAGATGAACTTCTTGAGTCTAAGATAGGAAGTGTGGGCTTGTCATTCTTTACAAAAGTAAGTAAGGAATATGGTCAAAAATACTCCAGGATTTGTATAGCTGTACCTCACGAAGAATTTAAACAATATTTTAAGGTTTATTCAGAAAAAATGCATTACGCTTTTTAAGTAAAAAGAATACCTTATTGAATTGAACTAAATTAGCCTGCCTGGTCTTTATCAGGCAGCTTTTTTTTATAGCCTGAAGAACTTAGTTAAAATATAAGAAATGTCAAACTTATCTGTTGCTCTTGTACAAACCGATATTGTTTGGGAGGATACTGCCAACAATCTCAATAATTTATCGAAAAAACTAGCATCAATATCTGAAAAGGTAGATCTTATCGTATTGCCTGAAATGTTTACTACAGGTTTTACAATGAATGTAGACTCTGTAAAAGAAAAAATAGAAGGAGAGGCTTACAATTGGATGAAAAAGATGTCGCAAAAGTTGGATTGTGCCATTTATGGAAGTGTAATAACCGAAGACGAAGGTGGAATTTACAACCGTGGATATTTTTTCTTTCCCGATGGAAGCCATAAGATTTATGATAAAAAACATTTATTCACACTAGCAGGTGAAGATAAAGTCTTTACTGCCGGCAGTACAAGAAAAGTAATTGATTATAAAGGCTGGAAGATCATGCCGCAAATTTGTTACGATTTGAGGTTTCCTGTATGGAGCAGAAACAATTTAGAATATGACTTATTGTTATACATAGCAAGCTGGCCTAAAAAAAGAAAGTTTCACTGGAATTCGCTATTACCTGCAAGAGCTATTGAGAATATGAGCTATGTGGTTGCTGTTAACAGAGTTGGTTCAGATGATAACAACCTGGATTATTCTGGAAATTCGAAAGCCATAGATTATAGTGGAGAAATCGTAGCAGCTGCAAAAGAAGAAACAGAAGAAATCGTAATAGTCCACTTAGATAAAGAAAAACAGAGCAACTTCAGGGAGCAATTTGCTTTCCTAAAAGATATGGATGATTTTATCATTACACACTTTACGGGATAGTGTCAAATAAATAAAATCGACCTTGAAATCGCGGAGTAGACGTATCATAATAAAATGTAAAATCTCTGTAACTCAAGTCTTTGGATCTGGGTTTTGCCTCTTTCTACTTCAGTTCATATGATTGGTTATTCAACCAAACTATTTTTTTATTATCCTTTTTATCTAGTTTATTTTTTTCCTTAATAATTCTTCTGACAAAGATTCGATCTGATTCTCCATATTGATTGGTTAATTCTGGCAATTTAAAATCTGCTTTTCCATTGTTTACCATTTCTTCAAAAAATGATAATGCATGATCATATTGGTGAATATCAAAATTTAAATTAATGATAGTTCTTTCAGCCTCTCTGGAAGTATATGTTAAATATGCCAATAAAAATTCATAAATAGATTTATGGGAAAATTTATATTGGTCACCAGAGTTTCTATTCAATAGTGATCTGCTTTCTAATTCAATTTTATCTAAATCAATATTAAATTCCTTTGAAAGTTTTTCAACTGTACCTAAAGGGATAAAGAGCCCGTTTTTCTCATAATTGTCATATATAAATTTTGTTAGTTCATAGGAATAAAATGAAAGATTACTCTTAAAAAAATCACGCTGATTTTCAGGGTATTTATTTGAATCTTGTTCTATCCAGGCCAGTATAAGAGCTTCGTATATATCCGTTTTCGTTTCAAATGACTTTTCTTTATCATCAGCCAGATCTTTGATATAAGAAAGATGCATAGGCCTGGCAAGTAAACCATTTGTATTGTTAACTATATTATAAGCTTTTCTTTTTTGTTTTTTTTGAAAAATATGGAATGTTTTATTGATGTATTTCTTTATGTCTTCGGATTCAAATGGTGATACATATATTTTCTTAATTGAATAAAATCCATTCTCTTTTGAGTTTAACATTTTTATTTTCAGTTCATTAGATTCTTCTTTTTGAGAAGGGAAATATTGTGTTCTACAAGTTATGATGACAATTTTAAAGTGCTTAACCAAATCAATCAAACGATCGAATTCATTCTGAATTTCATCATGTTTAATATCAGGAGCCTTATCAAAACCATCTAAAATTAATATTGTTTTATGTGGCTTCTTAATATTTGTTAATGAATTTTTTAAAGTGTCTGAATCAATGCCTAAAGGTAAAAGTTTAATTTTACGATTAGTAAACAGAGAGTTATTGATAGAGTTATATATAGAGATTAGATTTAAGCAGAATGTAGTTTTACCAGTTCCGGAATCGCCGAGTATCAAATAGAATTGGTTAGTATTTAAATTTTGTCTAAAAACTTTCTTTAAAAAAAAGTTTAATAAATCTTCTTTTGCCAAAAATGCAGATGATCTTTTATGATTTATTTCATCAGAAGGATCTAAATTCTGATATTTTGTTCTGACATAATCTTTTTTTGCTTTTCTGATTATTTCACTATTGTAAAAAGGGAATACACTTCTTCTGTCTCTGTAAATATGTATTTTAATAAATAAGTATTTAATTGACATGTAAAGTAAGCCAATAATAATAGCTAAGGAAAGTGCTTTAATGTAAATATTGGTTTCATAAATAAACCAGTTGGTGAGGTTTTCTATAATATTCATATTGTTGTTTTAACAGTCATGTGTATGAAAGGTTTGGCACTTCAAAGTTTAATAGAAACAAAGAAAAGGAATCAAACTGAGTAGAATCTGAACTCCAAAACTCGTATATTGATTGTGCAGAATTCCCAATTCAAACAATTAGGACACATTCTAAATCCAAATTTTTAAAGATTTCTACATGGATGGGATTACTATCTTAAATCGAACTGAGGTTATTGGAGAGAAGAATGATTAAAGGTATTGCTTTTGACTTTTGGAGAGAAAGGATGATATTGTTGGTTATCTGAGGTTTATAAATATTCAATGCATGTTATAATTAAAGAAAGATATTCAACCTTGAAATCACCTAGTAGTATCAATACAAAAAATGTAAAAAACCTCTTTAACTCATATGGTTATGGTGGAGAATTGGATCGGAGAATCTTCCTCTTTTTTTTTCTCTGCAGAGTTTTTTAAACTTCATTCAAAATATTGTAGATCAGTCATCTGCAAGGTTTTTTCATTTTCAAATGTTTCACTTTTCATCTTCAGCAAAAGTAAGTATGTATCCGTTAATGTCCTGAATGGAAAATTCTGTAGCACCGTAAAATGTCTTTTCAAGTCCTTTAATAACGTTCACTTTGTCCTTGATCTTCTCGTAAAATAGTCTGATTTCTTTTGTTTGGATATATAACAATAAAGAACCACCATTCTGTCTTGATATTGCTGGTAAATCTGAGCCTAAACTCTCAAATGTTTGAAACATAAAAGTTACGTCTCCACAAGACATCATCACCCAAACAAGATCACCCTGTTCAGGAACTTTCATAAGCACCTTAAATCCTAATAGCTGGTAAAATTTAATCGTCTCGTTAATATCTCTAACGAAGATGTTAGGCGAAATGGAATCCATATTTTTCTAATTTTTACTTTTGATCATTGTTAGCACCATTTTAAATTTCTCCACCGCATTTAGTGCGTGGGGAACATTTGCAGGCATTATGATGCTTTCACCTGCTTTAAGTATATTGGAAACCCCATCTATTTTTATATCTGCTTTGCCATCAACTATAAAAACCAAGGCATCAAAAGGGGTTGTATGTTCGCTTAATCCTTCGTCTTTATCAAAGGCAAATAATGAGATGTTTCCAGTTTCTTTCTTCAGGATGTGTTTACTTACGATAGCTTTTTCGGTGTAATTAATACTCTTGTTACAGGAAAATATTTTCCCTTTCTGAAATTCATTTGACATGGTATATTCTTTAAAATTTTAATAATTATTTTATTCTCTCAAATTCAAACGGTATTTCCATTTCGCTACCTGAAACAGAGGCATTTATTTTATCTCCATTTTTCCAGTATTTAATTTTATTAGGGAAATCAAGCTCCGGATTTTCGCAAATAAATTCCTGTTCATTAAAACTTGTCATATGGAATGTTATGGGTTCAGGTTCATCTTGTGGTTGGACTTCTAAAATCCATTTTTCATCCAATTTTTTCAATTTTATTTTTTCTTGTTTTATGGTGTCATTATCCTGCATAGTATAACCTATACCAGAATATTCAGAATTATTATTCTTTTTCCATACTTCAAAGGTTTCTTTACCTGCTTCTTCATTATTTCTTTTCCAGTTACCTAAGAGCCAATCAAAATTTTCACTTAATGTTTTTTCTTCCGGTTTTAATTTTGTTTCATTTTTACTCTTTTCGGTACAACTATTATAAGATAAAATTATTACGGATATTAATATTAATAGCCCTGTTCTTTTCATAATAAATTCCTTTTATGGTTATATTTAATTCGCTTATTTCTTTTGTTCTACACATGAGTTAAAGGTAATAGCAACTTAGTTTTTATAAACTATACCATCCTTCATTACAAAAATAACATTTTCAAGGGTTTTAATATCTTTAGTTGGATCTCCATTTACTGCAATAATATCTGCATATTTTCCTGCTGCAATTTCCCCGATATTCTTGTCATTCAACACCATTGCATTGGTTATAGTGGCTGATTGTATAGCTTTCATCTCTGGCATTCCTGCTTCGACCATATAATAAAACTCCATAGCATTTTTGCCATGAGTAAAAACTCCTGCATCGGTTCCAAAAGCAATCGAAACCCCTTTTTTATATGCCTTTGCAAAAGTTTCCTGGATTTTTGGCCCAATACTCGATGCTTTGGGAACAATCATTTCGGGATAAAACCCTTTGATCTTTGCCTTTTCAGTAATCTCTTTACCTGCACTAATAGTGGGAACCAGGAAAACATTATTTTCTTTCATCATCTCCATCGTTTTCTCACTCATTAATGTGCCGTGTTCTATTGTTTTAACCCCTCCTAAGATGGCCCGTTGCATACCTTCATCACCATGTGCATGTGCTGCTACGTGCATACCATAATCTTTTGCTGTTGTACTTATGGCCTCTATCTCTTCAATAGTAAATTGTGGGTTATGTCCACTTTTTGCAACACTTAAAACACCACCTGTTGCTGTAATTTTTATCACATCTGCACCATTTTTATAACGTCTTCTCACGGCTTTTCTGGCATCATCAATCCCGTTTACAACACCCTCCTCAGGTCCCGGTTCTTTTACAAGGTCATTACGCATTCCGTTGGTTGGGTCGGCATGGCCTCCGGTTGTAGCCAGACTCTTTCCTGCAGAATAAATTCTTGGGCCATCTACATATCCTTTTTCAATGGCATTACGCAAAGCAGTATTTACTCCGGTTCCCCCCAGGTCTCTTACTGTTGTAAAACCGGCCAATAAAGTTTTTTTAGCGTAAACCGTAGACTGAAAAGCCAGGTCAACATCATTTAAAGTAAACATCTGTAAATATATTTTAGGGTTAAATTCCATCTCAAGGTGTACATGCATATCAATCAATCCCGGTAATACAGTTTTATCCTTTAGATCGATAAGTTGAGTATCTGTACCAGGCGGAGTGATATATCCTTTTTTTATTTCCTTCACTTTATTAGAAGAAATAATAATAGTTATTTCATTTTTGATATTTCCGGTTTTGGTATCGATTAATTTGCCACAATGCAAATAGGTCTCTTGCGCAAAAAGAACAACAGACTGTAAGATTAAAATTAAAAAAAGAGTAGTTCTCATAATATTATAGTTAGTATTATACAAATGATTTTTAGGAGACTTTTTATTTAAACGGATTGCTTAATGGGTTGTTTTTCAGCTGTTAGTAATAATTATTTATTGAGGAACTTCGAATGGTACCAACATGTTTTTACTTATTGTATTAGGTACCTCTGAAACGAAGGCATATTTTCCCGGTTTAAGATTAATATGAAAATATGCAGTACTTCCGGCAGGCATCTCATTGATTCCGCCTAAAAAAGTGACTCCTTCCGGAGCCGGATTGATCAATCCCTTAGGGTTTGCCCAGTTCATCCAGCTTTCCAATGTTTCCAGATCTACACCATCCTCTAATTTTACAAGATTCAGATCGTGGCCTACAAAATTCTCGTGTACTATCTGGTCTTCGAAATGGACTGAGAAAGTGTGTTTTCCTTTAGGGATTGGTTTGTCAAAAACAAATCCTTTAGTGCTTGAAAGGGTGATCTTTATGTCGGATTCAGGAGCTTTGTTATTGTTTTTATTCGATGTTACTATAAATTCTTTCGCCATACCCATTGAGGAATGAAATTTGCCATTTGCCATCTTAACATAACATTCCATTACATAATAGCCCGGTTCCATTTTGACGGTAATTAAACTGGATCCTTTTGGAGATATCAGGCCGGAACCACCGGTAAAAACAATTTCAGAAAACCATTCGGGGAGTTTCCCAAATTCAGCAAAACCTTCCTCACTTTTCCCGACATTGATCAAATCCATCCCTTTTTGAAATACCGGAATGATCTCATGTTCTCCATCTTCTATGGTTCTCCCTTCAGGATATTTATCCAGTAAGAAAAAATGAGGTTCATCAGATATGTTGATGTATTTAAAAGTTGTCCACCCGGAAGGAATTGAATCAACCGTTTGGAAATCCATTCTTTCTGTAATGATCTCAATTGCCTGGTCCTTTTTCTCCACTTTTTCCTTGGATGGTTCTTTATTTTCTTCTTTACAACTTACCAACAATAGAATGATAAGGGCAAACGAATGAATAATGAAGTTTCTTTGAATTGATCTCTTCATGGTTTTGATTTTTCTTCTATTAGCTGCAGTTGCAATTATGGATACTCAATAGTTTTGGATTAACAAAAAAAGTATATGCACAATACCTAAGATTGCGGTAATAGAGTTAATGATTTTTATTATAGATAGTTAGTATTCTGATATAAACTTTCATTTATATGTAATCAAAGTTACAAAAAATGTTTAATACTTGTGAATGCTTAAAGAAATACAATAAGAAATGGCCTGGTAAAGAGATCAGTGAATGTTGAATTTATGTAAAATTCAAAAAGGAGATATTCGACTCAAATATTCAGAGTAGGCACGTTATTATAATATGTAAAAGTTATGTGTCACTTATGTTATATTGGTGATTTGTCCTGATTTTTGTTTACACTTTTATTCTCTCCATCCCAATCTAACCGCAAGGTACGCATGGTTCACGCTAAGATCGCAAAGAAACTAATTCCTTCATTATATCATTATATCATTGTAGCATTCTGTCATTGAAAAAATAGATAATGATTGATTTTTTTTTCTGTCATTGGAAGTAAAGTGATTATGCTTAGGATGATGTTTGCACATTAGGTGTTTCCCATTTTTTTAATTACTTCAATAGTGAATGACAATGGAATCGACAGAGGTATGCTGTTGACTGATTGAGTAAAATTTCAGAACAAGTTTATTGTAATTTGCTGTTCCTTTAATAGCTCCGTAATCTTTATTATAACAAAAAGTTTCAAATGTTCCTGCAGGTAATTGATCAGGTTTACAATTATGTAATGATTTTCCTCCAAGTCCGTTAATGATATAATACATTTTTTGTTCTTCTTTTTTTTCTATACGGGAATATATATGGTCGTGCCCTGATAAAACAACATCAACATTATGATCGTAATAATTCCATTGCATTTTTTTATTGTTGCCATGAGATCCGGTAGTGAATGGCGGATGATGAAAGTAAACAATGTTATATGGAGTTACTGACTGGCTAAGTTGTTCGAATAACCAGGCTTTTTGCTTTTCAATATACCCTGTAACAGAGTTCAATGAAAAGAAACTTACGGGACCCCACACGAATTTATAGTATTCCTCATTACCAGGTAATGTAAAATAATTAAGATATGGAATTAAATTATCCTTGTTATCGGCATCATGGTTACCTGGTGAAGGAAAGAACCGGTTGATTCCATCTTCAAAGGCTCTTCCATTACATTGATATATTGTTGGAGCATCGTAGTTATAAATATAATCACCATAATAATTACTAATATTCTTAATAATTGTCTTTAATTCACCATTTTCATAATTATTATCACCTGTGGTTATGATAAAATCCGGGTTCCAGCTTTTAACCAGGTTGGAAACTTCCAGTTCCGGATTTCCTGATTTACCATAATCGCCAATAACGGCAAATACAATTGAATCGGTTTCTTCATAAAATTCAAAGCCTATAGGCTCAATTAAGTCTAATTCACCACACCTTAGTAAAGATCCCGCAATCATGGGTATTAGTATCCAGTATTTTATTTTCTCTATCATTGCTTCTAAGTTATTGAGAAGTATGGGTAAGTTTCCATTTTTCAATGCTTTTATTTGGATCTTATTAATGTGATTACGAAGATATTTCTCATTTTATTAATTAACAATGAGGACGATCAATAAAAACATTGATTGTAATCAGTAATTTTTATTCGAAAAGAATATTTTCAAAGAAAGTTTTCATTATAAAAAGGCAGGCCTAATGGTAATGGAGTTATCAACTGAGGTAAGAAAAATTATCTTATCACAGAGATATACGATCAATATTAATGAAATCATCACTGTTAGAGTATAGGTAAAAGTTTAGAAGTATGAGAGATATTGAAATTTTTATCTGGATTTACAAAAATGTATGCCTGATTTTTAACGGGTTCCAAGTATTTATAATGGGCAGTTATTTCTTTTCTCTAAATTAAATTTTCAACAAAAACACCTATTAAAATACCTGAAAATTTGAATCAATCATTTACCCATTTTTAAGGAATAAAAATATATTTTAAAAAAATAAGTAAAAAATTCAAGTGTTTTTTATGTAAAAATAAAGGGAAAAAATTGTCAAATTCTCAATAAATAGAAATAATGTAACACATTGATATACAACATTTAGTATATGTATATTTTTAATGCATCTACCCAAAAATAGTTTATCTCATGGTTTTTAAGGATATTTTAAAATCCCATTTTTGTCTATTGTTTTACACACAATATTGTGCTTACATTTGGTATGTACTTCGATCTCAATATCGTATACAAGACCACCCAAATAACATTTAAAGTTTATTTAAATATTATTTAGATGAAAAAGAAAGTCAAGACTTTCTATAAAAAAAACATTTTCGTTAACTCAAAAATTTAATGCTATGAAAAACAAATTATTCTTTTTAAGCTTCAGTTTGATCGGGCTCTTCGCTTTTGCCCAACAAACTACCAACGTACATCTAGATAAACGCATCGAAAATGAAAATATTATCCCGGGAGAGTTAATTTCTATCTCAATTAATGATAATGTATTAGTATTAAGTGAGATAGATGAAGAAAATATTCTTAAAAATAACACTCATGAATTTAGACATGATGCATTTAGAGTAGATGAAAGTCAGATGGGTTTTAATAAAGGGGTTTATACTTTAAATGACTATGCTTATAACTACACGGAAGAAACTTTAATAAATGTTAAAGATCAATCATAATTTACATTTTAACTACAAAAAAAAATTGCTATGAAAACTACAGTATTAACAATCGCTATCGCACTTACAAGTATTATCGGATTTGCACAACAGGAAAATTCAGGGAAAGTAACAAAATACGTTACTACATTTCCAAATGGGGAAGAGGCTATCACTATAGTTGATAACACCAATTCAGAGAATCTTCAATTAACCTCTGCTGAGAATTTTTATAAATATGAAATTTTGGAACCTACCAACCACGAAATGGTACACGGATCTTCAAACAGAGGAAAAGTTTGTGATATTGATAAGTCCAAATTTGATGACGGAACTTATACTTTAAAAGTGTACACTTCAGATTTCGTGATCACCAGTGATATTACGATTAAAAATGAAGAGAAGAAAATTGATAATGAGAAGTCAAAAGCCTAAGACTTACAATTCTGTCAATAATGATTTAGCGTGAACTTTACGCTATCTATGAAAAAAAAGGGAATTCCTTCTTTGCTAATGGCTGTCGTTTTTTAGCTGTTGCGATGGCCTTAGTCAAGGATGGAGATAAAAAAAAGGGCTGCTTTTAGCAGTAATAAATTTAAAAAATTGTTCAAACTTAAAAAAAATGCTATGAAAACTACATTATTTACAATCTTCGTAACCTGTATAAGTTTAATCGGATATGCACAACAAGGAAATAGCGGGAAGGTCACTAAATACGTTACTACATTTCCAAATGGGGAAGAGGCTATCACTATAGTTGATAACACCAATTCAGAGAATCTTCAATTAACCTCAGCTGAGAATTTTTATAAATATGAAATTTTAGAACCTACCAACCACGAAATGGTTCACGGATCTTCAAACAGAGGTAAGGTTTGTGATATAGATAAGTCTAAATTAGATGACGGAACTTATACCTTAAAAGTGTATACTTCAGATTTTGTGATCACCAGTGATATTACCATCAAAAATGGGGAAAGGAAAGCTGAAGATGGGAAGTCAAAAGTTTAAGGTTTCGAAAACAAATAAATAATAACTTAACGAGCTTAACGTTAATTATAAGTTACTTGTGGTTAAAATTATAAAAAGAAAAGGGGCCTTCTTAGCTGAAGCTTAGGAAGGAAAAAAAAGGGAGAAAGTGATTAATTTTCCCCGATGATAAAGGTCGGGGAAATTTAACTCAAAAAAAATAAAGAGATGAAAAAGATAAAAATATTTGCTGTTATTTTATGGTTAATAATGTTAATATTTACTATAGAATTAGCTGATGCACAAAGCTTTAATAAATTAGATAATGAACCGCATGATATAGTTTATTACAAAGCGGAGAACAATCCAAAGCCACAGATAAAAGTGCTTTATGGAAGACCAAAAGCTGATGAAGAAACTGTATTTGGTACCAAAGTTCCTTTTGGGAAAATCTGGAGGACGGGGGCGAATGAAGCTACGGAAATAAAATTTTATACAGATGTGATGTTTGGAAATAAATTTGTGAAAGCCGGAAGTTATGTTTTATATACGATTCCAAAGGAAGACTATTGGACTATTATTTTGAATTCGAATACCGATACAATAGGAGAGTTCTTTTACAATCCAAAAAATGATATAGCCAGGTTAGATGTACCGGTAAGCAAAGATAATTCGATAGACATATTTTCAATAGGTTTTGATGAAAAACAATATGGTGTACAAATGGTACTTGCTTGGGGGGAGACGAGAGTTAAAGTACCATTTTATACCAAAGAAAAATTATTGACAAAAATATAATCTGAATATAAAAAAGGGGAGAAGTTTATTGCCAGATTAATTATTGAAAAAAGGGGATTAAACAGGTCAGATTTCTGACCTGTTTTTTTGATATCTAGAGTTGAGTCTAAAGTTTATCGCTTAAAGCAATATGAATGATTATCTTTTCTGAATATTTTCAGACAAAGCATTGAGAAATTTTTGGAGAGGCTTTTTAACCATCATAGCCATCATCGGATTGATCTTCCCGTCAAAAACCAATTGTACATTGCTTGATGTTTCAGAATTCTCTTCGATATTGGCAGTTAATGTGAATGGTAGTTTATCACTAGCCGAACCTAAAACAAGTTTTTTGGGAGATTCTTGTTCTTCAACATTTAATCTTAGTTCAGGCATACCTTTTAAGGCAAATTTAAAAGTGTTTTCTCCAGCTTCAAATTTATCGATATTTTCAGGCATTATTTTTTCGAAATTTTCTGTATTGCTAAGAAAATCGAATATCTCTTTATTTGATTTTTGTACGGTAACTTTCGGGCTTTCTAAGTTCATTGTTTATCTATTTCCATTCACTTGGATTCTTTCTCCAGGCTTGTAGTGTATCAATATATTTATCGGTAATGTAATTGGATTTAAGTGCTTGTTCTATTAGATTGTCATAGTCACTTAAGGTTGTAAGCTCGAGGTTTGCATCTTTAAAATTATCATTGGCAACTTCAAAGCCATAATTAAAAATAGCGACCATTCCTTTTACATTTGCATTAGCGTCTTTTAATGCTTTTACTGCATTGAGACTGCTTTTCCCGGTACTGATCAGATCCTCAACTACTACAACATTCTGACCACTTTCAAGATATCCTTCAATTTGATTTTTTCGGCCGTGTTTTTTTGGTTCTGGCCTAACATAAATAAATGGGACTCCCAGTTCCTGAGCCACTAAAACTCCAATTGCAATAGCACCGGTCGCAACTCCGGCAATCACATCAGGTTTGCCGTGTTTTTTATCAATAATTTTGGCTAAATTCTCACGAATATAATTTCGAATAGGTACAAATGATAGCGTTACTCTATTGTCACAATAAATTGGTGAATTCCATCCGGAAGCCCAGGTAAAAGGATCTTCGGGTTTTAATTTGATAGCTTTTATGGATAAAAGCAGTTCGGCTGTTTTTTTTGCAGTATTTTTGTTGGAAACCATGATGCAAATGTATACAATTTTTAAAAATGAATGTAAATTTATTTTAACTGATTCTCTCGAATCAAGAGTGGAAGATGATTTCTATTACTGGGAATCATTCAATCTAAACGGATTTTTAAAAGATTGTGAGCAGCAGAATAAATCTGCGGTTATTTATCTGTTTCATCCCGATTTAAATTTTCTTTGGAAAGAATTTAAAAATAAATTTACTGTTGTTGAAGCAGGGGGTGGAGTAGTGCAAAATAATGAGAATGAAATTTTATTTATTTTCAGAAATGGAAAGTGGGATCTGCCAAAAGGAAAAGTGGAAGAGGGAGAAACAATTCCGGAAACGGCAATACGCGAAGTGGAAGAAGAATGTGGTATTACTAATCTGATCCTGAATGAATTTAGTACTACAACTTATCATATCTATGAAGAAAATGACCGAGAAATTTTAAAGATATCACATTGGTATAAAATGGCCGGTAATGCCGGAGAACTAAAA
>JBDLIB010000063.1:0-15919 GCA_039715085.1 Bacteroidota bacterium
ATTCATTACTACTCAAAATCATTTCTCTATAAGACAAAACCGTCTCAAATCCTTTTTCTTTAAAATATTTTGGTGTATCCTTATTTCCGGTTGCCAGGATAAAATCACCACCCCATGCTCCTAAACTTTTAGTTTGTCCGAAATAGTCTGAAAACAGTTTTTCCTGTACAGGATCCTGTTTTAGGATCGATGCAATTATTATTTCGTGATGCTCGATCATCCTTTCGAAATCTTCAAGTTTCTTTGCTTTTAGAATTTCTTTGGTAAGCTGTGAAATTTCTTCCGCTACAGCTGAAATATTTCCCGTAAACTCACGATAATTTGCAATTCCTTCCCGGCTGTTTTGTTTTTTATTAAGATGTACGAAATAGAGTTGATCATTAAAATCAGGATTAAAATTCACTTTCTCAATTATTGGTTTTTGATCTAGTAATTGATATAAAACAGGAGAATTGCTTTCCGCGCAAGCGATATCATAACCACTCCCTCCAAAACTATTATTCAGCAATTCATAAGCATTTATCTTAGCCCAATTTGCTATATTGTTGATCAATGTGGAAGAGCTGCCCAAACCCCAGTTTCTGGGGAAAGTAAGATTGGTTTTAACATGAAAACCGGATTCTATGTCTAAAAATTCAGGATTTAATTTTTGAGTTTCTTTTAGAATCTTTTGAAGCATTTTAGTGGTTTTAAAATCTTTATCAGAATCTAAAATTTCCAACTTATTAAGCTCGAATTCACTTTTAAACCAAGCTTCACCTTTTTCGTCATAACTTTCCCATATCAATTTAGGTTGATCGATTTCATTTATAATCAGATCCTGGCCAAATTTTGTTGGAATAGCCAGGGCTTTTGCGCCATCCAGAACCAAATATTCCCCTGTAATTAAAAGTTTTCCGTTGCTGTAAAATTTCTGCATAAGGCAAAGGTAAGGAATCTGCTTTGGGTTTCAGGTTTATAATTTTGAGTTTCTGTGTTGATAAAATTATCTCATATTTCAAATTTTGAATCTCAAATCAATTAATTATTTTCGTAATTTTCGTCATTCAAAAAAACATTTAAAAAATGAAGAAAATAAGTTTCCTTTTAATAGTGTTAGCGGTCATTATAACTTCTTGTAGTAGTTCGATAAGTATTGTTGATAAACCGGTGGTTTATGATGCTGAAAGAGAACAGTATTCAATTGATTATATGAACGACCGTTATGGTTTAAATAAAGATACCGCAACGATAGACCCCAAGATGATTGTGCTTCACTGGACATCAATTCCAACTTTACAAAAATCTTTTGAAGCTTTTAATCCGGCAAAATTACCAAACTGGCGCCCGGATATTAAGAGTGCCGGTCCTTTAAATGTTGCAGCACAATTTTTAGTGGATCGTGACGGAACTATTTACCGATTAATGCCTGAAGATAAAATGGCAAGACACGTAATTGGTTTGAACCATATCGCAATTGGTGTTGAAAATGTGGGAGGAACAGTTGAAACTCCTCTAACAGATGAACAACTTAAAGCAAATGTAAAGTTGGTTAAATATCTTAAAGGGAAATTTCCCGAGATAGAATATCTAATCGGACATTTGGAATACACCAATTTTGAAGAGCACGAATTATGGCTTGAAAAAGATCCGAAATACCGAACAACAAAAATTGATCCGGGTGAGAGTTTTATTAATAATGCAAGAAAGAAAACATCTAAATATAAATGGAAGCCTGTTCCGAAAAAAAACAACTAAGTTATTGAGTTACTTAGTTTCATTTTATTACCCTTTGCGTAAATTGCGATTTCTTAGCGGAACTTTGCGTGACAAATAAAAACTATTTTATGAAAAACATAATTATTCTACTTCTATTTATTCCATTTCTTGGAATAGCTCAGCAAAATGAAATCACAAAAGATTTATCTTCTGAATATGAAAACTATAAAGAGTTAAAACTAACAAAGCGTAGGGTAAAACACGCTGAAATCCAACCTTTAATCAATTCGCTTAAAGCAGAAAAAGGATTTGAGGTAAGAACTTTGGGTAAATCTATTGAAGGTAGAGAGATTAGAATGATCAGCCTAGGTGAGGGAAAAACAGATGTTTTACTCTGGTCACAAATGCATGGTAATGAACCCACAGCAACTATGGCAATTTTTGATATGCTTAACTATTTCAAATCAAATAAAGAAATACTAAAAAAGGTTAAGTTGCACTTTATACCCATGTTAAACCCTGATGGAGCAGAGAAATTTAAACGTAGAAATGCAATTGATATTGATATTAACCGGGATGCACTTAGATTACAATCTCCTGAAAGTAGAATTCTAAAATCTGTACGAGACAGTTTACAAGCTGATTTTGGATTTAATTTACACGACCAAAGCATCCATTACAATGCAGAACAAACTTCAAAACCTGCAACCATTTCATTTTTAGCTCCGGCATATAATTATAAAAAAGACATCAATGATGTTCGTGGAAATGCGATGAAGATTATAGTTGAAATGAATAATGTGATCCAAAATTATGCTCCAGGGCAAGTTGGAAGATATTCCGATGATTTTGAACCCCGTGCATTTGGAGATAACATCCAAAAATGGGGGACAAGCACGATTCTTGTTGAATCAGGAGGTTATTTAAATGATCCTGAAAAGCAAGTGATAAGAAAATTAAATTATATTTCCATTTTAGCAGCAATTAATTCCATTTCAAATGAGACATACAAATCTGTGGATATTAACAGATATGAAGAAATTCCAAAAAATGACCGTAAACTTTTTGACCTAAAAATTGAGAACTTAACGTTCACCTATTTAGGGAAAGAGTATTTGGTAGATTTGGGAATAAACAGATCTGAAAAAGATAATCCAAAACACACCGATTATTATTCTGTAGGAAAAATTTCGGATATAGGAGATCTTTCAACTTTTTACGGATACAAAACTATCGATGCAAAGAACCTTATTTTTAAATCGGATGAGGTTTATCCTAAAATTATTTCTGACGCAAACGAGTTGAAAAAAATAAATTTTGTTGACCTCTTAAAGCAAGGCTATACTTCGATAGCTGTGGAAGAATTAGATAAAAAGATCAAATTCACCGAGTTTCCAATGAACATAACAAAAGTAAACGGTAATTATATTCAGAAAATGGGGATACCAAAGCCGCCGTTAAATTTGAATAAAAACGCTACTTTTTTATTGAAAAAAGATGGAAAAGTGGCTTATGCAATCATTAATGGATTTGTGTATGATCTTCAAAATAATAGGAATGATGTGAGGAATGGGATTGTGAAATAAGTAAGAAGTGAGAAGTAATAAGTAAGAAGTAAGGAGTCTAAGGCATATAACTTAATACATTTTTTCTTTGCGAAAACTTTGCGGGCATTGCGGTTAAAATTGATTTGAAAATTTGAAAATGAATTGATTTGAAGATGAGAAGAGAGATCGAATGATATTTAAGATATTTAAAACCCACATATTTCCGTCTTCGGTCTTCCGTCAACAAATGAACAGTTTCATTATTTTATTCGAAAAGAAGTTTAACAATCTTAGAACTTCTGTATCTTTGCAAACTAAATTTACAAATCAGAGAAACCATGCAAAAGAAAGTTCTGCTTACAATTTTAGACGGATGGGGAATTACTCAAAACACCGAAGTTTCTGCAATCGCACAAGCACATACTCCATACTATAAATATCTACTGGAAAATTACCCAAATGCAAGTTTAAAAACTGATGGACTGAATGTTGGTTTACCGGAAGGTCAGATGGGAAATTCAGAAGTTGGCCACATGAATCTTGGTGCCGGACGTGTTGTATTTCAGGATTTTGTTAAAATTAATAACGCTGTAGCGGATGGTTCCATTGCTAAGGAAAAAGCCATAGTTGATGCATTTGAATACGCAAAGAAGAATGATAAAAAAATACATCTTTTAGGTTTGGTTTCTGATGGAGGAATTCATTCTCATATAGATCATATTAAAGGTTTGATCAAAGCTGCTGAAGGCCATGGCCTTGAAAGAGTGTATCTGCACGCATTTACCGATGGTAGGGATTGCGACCCAAAATCGGGTACGGGATTTATTGCAGATATTGAAGATTTTATGGAAAAATCTACAGGTAAACTGGCTACAGTTTGTGGTAGGTACTACGCTATGGACAGGGATCAACGTTGGGAGAGGGTAAAACTTTCCTATGATCTGATGGTAAATGGAGTAGGAGAAAAATCACAGGATGCAGTTGCCAGCATGCAAAAAAGTTACGAGGAAGATATTACAGACGAATTCATCAAACCATTGGTGATGGTGGATAAAGATGAAAATCCGGTAGCTAAAATTGAAGAAGACGATGTGGTTATATTTTTTAATTTCCGTACAGATCGCGGACGTCAGTTAACCAGGGTTTTGTCTCAGGAAGAACTACCTGATTTTGATATGCACACATTGCCATTACATTTTGTAACCATGTCAAAATACGACGATTCTTTTAAAAATATCGATGTAGTTTATCCAAAAGAAAATTTAGAAAATACTTTGGGAGAAGTATTGGAAAAGAATAATAAAAAACAGATCAGAATTGCCGAAACAGAAAAATATCCTCATGTAACTTTTTTCTTTTCGGGTGGTAGAGAAGATGAATTTGAAGGAGAGAGAAGAATAATGTGTCCTTCACCAAAAGTAGCAACTTACGATCTGCAACCTGAAATGAGTGCTTTTGATGTAAAAGACGCTATCGTTCCTGAATTACAAAAGCAGGAAGCAGATTTTGTGTGCCTGAATTTTGCCAATACCGATATGGTAGGGCATACAGGTGTAATGGATGCTGCTAAAAAAGCCGCCGAAACTGTTGATACATGCTTGAAAAGTGTGATTACAACTGCTTTAGAAAATGATTATACTACAATTATTCTTGCCGATCACGGAAACAGTGAAACTATTTATAATCCTGATGGTTCGCCAAATACAGCACATACTACCAATCCGGTTCCTTTTATTTTGATCGATAAGGACAAATCTATAAGTATCGAAAGCGGTATCTTAGGAGATATTGCACCAACGATCCTTGACTTAATGGGGATAGACAAGCCAAAAGCAATGACACAAAAATCATTAATTTCATAACAATGAAGAGAATAACTTTTTTATTTTTATTGATATTTTTTTATCAAAACAGCAATGCTCAACATGATTCTTCTGTTGAAAACTTAATAGGAGTTCAATCTAAAGAGAATTTTAAACAACAGCCTTATGCTGAGTGGTTTAATGTCAATTATGATGGTTACGTTCCGGATCAGGATGTTGTTGAAGATATAAAAAGACATACAAAAGGTATAACAATAAAAGCATTTATAGGTACCTGGTGCGGAGACAGTAAACATGAAGTTCCTGCTTTTTATAAACTATTGGATGTAACAAATTTTAATTATAAAAATTTGACAATGATAGCAGTTTCAAGAGATAAATCAACACCCGATAACCTTCAGGAAGGTTTGGATATTGAAAGGGTTCCTACTTTTATTTTTTATAAAAAAGGTGAGGAAATCGGTAGATTTGTTGAATATCCAAGGGAGACTTTAGAAAAAGATATTCTTAAAATTGTAAGTGGAAAGCCATATAAACATTCCTACGAAACAAATTAATTTTATATTAGAGTAATACTGCTACACAAATTACGTTTTAATAGTATGGGAAATCATTAAAGATGTAATGTATTATTAAAATAAAATTTATTAGATTTGATTTATGCAAAGGAAAATGCCACCAAAAAATTCGCTAATTATTGCTGTAGATTTTGACGGAACCATAGTTGAGGATAAATATCCTGAAATTGGACCGGATCGTATTTTTGCGTTTGAAACTTTAAGAGAGTTGCAGGACAAAGGCCACCGTTTGATCTTATGGACTTATCGCTATGGAGAAAGGTTACAGGAAGCAGTTGATTTTTGTAAAAAAAATGGTATTGATTTTTATGCAGTAAACAACAGTTACCCTGAAGAAAAATTCCATGGGAAAGTTAGCAGAAAAATTAATGCCGATGTTTTTATAGACGATAGGGCTGTTGGTGGATTACCCGGCTGGGGCGAAATATACCAACAACTTCTCAAAACAGAAAAACCACCCGAAAGAAAACCCAGAAGGGGATTTTTGTCATTTTTAAAGGGGTAGTTTTGTCTAAAGTCGAAGGAGTGACTCGTTCTGATTTATGTTCGTTTTATAAACTTAAATTTTGTAATGAAAATACGACCCTTTTCAGGGTCGATTATTATCGTTCACTTTTTATTCTTTTTACCAAGTCTATTCTTGGTATATGCAATTCTCTACCCAAAGTTTTTTCATTTTTATAAGTTTGAGTTCGAAGGTCTAAATCTCCTTGAGGAATTTCAAAAGGGACTTTATATTTTATTCCAAACTTTACCGGATAAGTATTATCTATTGTATAATAAATCTCTGTATTTGGAATAGAATTTTTCAATTCACACATAACTTTTCCATCTTTTTTATATACTGTAACGATTGGCTCTAAAACAGCTTTTGAAATACCTAGGTTTTCTGTCTCAAAGCGATGAAAATGTACTTGAGTTCTCTTAATAAAGTCATTCCAATCTTTACTTTCTTTTTTACTCCAAAATGTTTCCGCTAAAGCAAAAGCCCTGGGATAGGTCATATAAAAAGCATAATGTATTGTTGGAATTTCTTCTGTCCACAAATTTCCCTGTCCGCCTAAAATATATTTTTGATCAACATCATCAGGTAAAGGATCAAAATCGTAAACTCTTTCTAAATTCAAATAAGAGTATATTGGTTTTTCAACACTCAAATCCCCTTGTCTTATATTCAGGTAAGTATCATTTATTGGCGACATCACAACTTTGTGTTTCATCTTTGCAGCTTTAACTCCGTTTTCAAAATTTCTCCAACTCATCACAGCAGCATTTTCAGCAAGGCCACCCTCTAATATTTCATCCCAGCCTATCATTTTTTTACCTTTGCTGTTAATGATCTTTTCCACTCTTTTTACAAAATAGCTTTGCAGTTCACTTCCGTTTTTGATATTATTTTGTTTCATAAACACTTGTACTTCTGTGTTTTCTTCCCAGTAAGCATGATAAGCTTCGTCACCTCCCATGTGGATATATTCCCCGGGGAAGAGCTGAGCAATTTCGGAAAAGACTTTGTCGGCGAAATCATATACCTTTTCGTCAGTTGGATTTAGAGTATTTTCTATATTCATTTTAAATTTTCCACCCCCAAACCATTCTGTGAATTTCGAACCGGGTACCACAAAGGTTGGTTTTTTGTTTACAGATAGTTGAGGATAGGCTGCTAATGCTGCCATACTGTGCCCCGGCATATCTATTTCCGGTACAATAGTAATATTCCTCTCTGCAGCATAACGCACGACTTCTTTAATTTCCTCCTGAGTGTAAAAACCACCATAAGTTGCTTTTTCTCCCTCCTTAGGAAAAGGCCTTCCTTCACCAAATCTGCCGTGACGTTCTACTCGCCATGCCCCGATTTCGGTTAATTTTGGGAATGATTTTATCTCTATTCTCCATCCCTGGTCATCGGTTAAATGCCAATGAAAAACATTGAATTTATATTCCGACATTTTATCCAAATAGGCTTTCACTTCATCTACAGTAAAAAAATGACGACTCACATCCAGCATTAGTCCTCTCCATCTAAAACGCGGATAATCTGTTATCTCACAACCGGGTATTGTATAGATCTTTTCATTATCGGAATCTTTACCCATTAGTTGTTTTAAAGTTTGAAATCCGTTAAAGATTCCAGCAGAATTATTCGCAAATAATTTTATTCTATTGTGGCTAACTACCAATTTATACCCTTCTTTACTAAGGTCATCACTTTTTTCGATATCAACTTCAATAACTTTATATGAATCTTTAGAATCAACTTCAATTCCTTTTTTATTTAAATAGGACTGAAATAAAACAATCTGATTTGATATTTCTTTATCGTTTTTATCATATTCAAAACCAACTATTTTTTCTAAAATGAATTCCATATTTGAAACCTTAACATTAACCGGTTTCGGAATTATATTGAGTTGGGCAATAGATATTTGATTGAACATAATAATAGAAATTAAAAATATTTTATATTTTAACATTTGATTAATTTGATATGCTCCCCCTCTGGGGTCGAAAATTATTTACATTAAATTTACTATAAATATTTGAGTCCACCGGACTGATTAAAAATCAGCGTCATCATCTGTAACAAGTTCGAGGATTGCAGTAGTTTACCTTCGTATAATTGAGCGTAGTCTATCATAATAAAAAATTAATATTTTCCAAATTTATGTGTTATTTTAACCATGTGTTCAATCATCGAAGGTTTGGTTGAAGGAGCTATAGAACATGCAGTACTGCATATGTATCCGCCGCCATCTTTTGCAACATGTAATCTGTTCTTAACAGCCGATTGAACGGTTTCTTCATTTCCTAATAATAATGTATTGACAGCGTCAATATTTCCTTTGATAAATATTTTTCCCCTGGTTTCCAACATTGCTTCTTCCAGTTCAACTGTACCAAGGGGAGGAGGGTCTAACGTATCGATACCGTTTAGACCTGACTCCATCATTAAATCTAATCTGTCACCAATTCCGCCACAGGTATGCGTAAAAACAGGTATATCAATTTCAGCTTTTATTGCCGAGATCAATTCTTTTTCGTAGGGAAGTACGAATTCCTCATAATTATCTCTCGAAATAAACCCGCTTCCGGCGAAAGCCGAGGAAATTAAAATTGCATCTGCTCCTTCTTTGGCAGCACTAATACCCAATTCGATTGCTCCTTTTGTTAAATTTTTAAGGCATGCGTGTGATTTATCGGGATCATCCAACAAAGCCATTAAGGCGTTTTCATAATTAAGTAACTCCAGAAATTGTGAAAACGGACTAAAGATCTCTGCATGAACAGAAATTTCATCGCCTACTTTTTCAATTACTTTTTTTAAGGTATCATGAATATATGGAGGGAAAAAGTTTTCTCTTGGCCTTTCAAATTCTTCAAAATCCCATGTAAACGGATAGGAGATCTCCGTTAAATTCCATGGGTCTATATAATATAATTTTTCAGGGTCAATTTCATCAAATGTAGGAAAGTATCTGCTTCCATCACCCATATAATAATGAGGGTTGTCGTCTTTAGGGAATTTTGTAAAATTCCCGTTTTTCCAGTAGATCCATTTTTCGCCATCCGGTTTTTCCTCAATTTTATCGATCTTATCACGCCAGTTAGGCTGTCTTCCGGATAAATTAACAAGGATACCATCAAAATCATACTGTTGTTGCATTTTAATTAATGCTTCTGAAAATCCTTCGGAAGTGTACCAAATTTCCAAGGGATCAATTCCGCTATATAAAAAATAATGTCCAACAGCTAATTGGCACATTACGGGTACCCTGTCGGGAGTTCCGCCCTGCATGGCTATCCTGAATCGTTCTTTACTTGTCATATTTTGAATATTTTATGACAAAGTTTGTTTTTTTTACTTATTTATTATGCTCTTTTTATTGCTGTAGTTGGTACTATATTAACATATAATGCTATATTTTGGTTATAAAGAGATAATCATTAGATTTTTATAATATATGAAAGCAAAATTTGAAATGATTAACATTGATGATACAAGTTCCATTAGAGTTTATGATTATACCAGGATAAATCAATAATACTCATTCCGGATTCGATACAGCTAGTTTACAAGAGTGAATCTTAACCCGGATGATAATACTCTAAAACACAGGTTCTATAGAAAAACTAAATTCATAATTCTGCGCCGGAACCGAATATTTTTGCATTGGTCGGGCACCCCAAGAGTTGTCACCAGCAACCCCCATTTGTTTCAGGTCGGTTGTAATAAACACAGCGTCTTTTTTTATAATGTCGATAGTGTGGCGATAATCATTCTTGTCTTCCATATCGAAATCTTCGATTGGGTTATGCAGTGCCGAGAATCCTAAGGTTGGAGCACCCGATATCCGGATTCCAACACCAATCTCATTACGCAGTTCAAACCAGCGGACATCGGTTTTATATCCGTTTTCCTGCGGACGAACGTAGTTAAAATATTGTCCTGCCACTTTACCTGAATATTTCCCGACAAATGCACTTCGGTTTCTGTCGCAATAGTTTTCGTGCGGGCCACGGCCAAAGTACTCAAGGTTATCGAAATTCATAGGAAGTTCCCAGCGCATGCCAAAACGCGGCATGTCAGGCAGATCTTTTTCATTAACTTTAAGAGAGTTGTTTATTGCTATCTTTCCATCTCCGGTTATGGTATAGGTAACTTTTTGCACAGAGTTTACTTTTTCATGGTTGTAAATTGTGGTAATCACAATTTTACCGGTGGCAGGTTGATTTGCTTCTATTGTTGATGGTTTTATTTCACGAGAAACTTCTCGCCAGATCCCCAGTCGTTTTAACATCTGACTACCCTTATCGTTGTCGTTTGCAGGCCTCCAGAAATTTACTTGGGGACCTTTTTGAATGAGTTCTGTACCTTTGATCTTATAGGAAGAAATGGTTCCTGATTTTTTGTCAAAAAGAATAATAATATTTTTACCTTTAATAGAAAAATTGTTTTCCATTTCGGTAAGTTTTAGTTTGGGTATTTCTTTTTTCAGCTCTTTTTTATAGTCGGTGTTTGTTTCTATTTTAAATTGTTCATGAGCCACTTCAAATCCAGCTTTCCTAAATGGTTTGTCTTTTCTTAGTTTTACAGAAAAATCTACAAAAATTTCCGTATCAGCCTCAGTGCTAAGCTTGGGTGTTGGAATTATAATAGTTTCACTCTTGCCCGGCTTTAAGTTGAAATCTTTTAAAACCTGTGTTTTTTTGTCTTCTCCGTTTACTGAAATTGTCCAGCTGATTTCATATTCGCTTAGATCAATAAAATCGTGGAAATTGGTGATCTGATATCCTTCTTTGGTTTCTTTAAAACGTATATACTGATAAGCATATTTTACCTCCCACATGGCTGGATGTGGTGTGTAATCGGCAGAGATAATTCCATTACAAACAAAGTTATTATCGCTTGGCATATTTTCTCCGTAATCGCCACCATAGGCCCAAAATTCTTTCCCGTTTTCATCTTTTTTTACCAATGCCTGATCAATCCAGTCCCAGATATAGCCACCCTGCAACTGGTCATTTCTGTCCTTATAGAACTCGTCCCATAAATCTGCCAGGTTACCATTACTGTTACCCATTGCATGGGAATATTCACTTGAGATAAAAGTTTTAGATTGCTTCTTTTCAGAATATTTTTTTAATGTTTTAACACCCGGATATTGAGGACAATAAATATCTGTATTGTCACCCATAATTGCTCTTTCATAGTGGATGGGTCGTGATGGGTCACGTTCTTTGATAGCTTTGTAAACCTCAGAAAAAACCACTCCATCGCCTGCTTCATTACCCATCGACCATACAATTACTGAAGGATGGTTTTTGTCGCGTTCAACCATGCGCATATTACGATCAACATGTGCAGGTGTCCATTCCGGTTTTTTGGCTAGCGAATGTTCACCATAGTACATTCCGTGTGATTCGATATTTGCTTCGTTGGTAACGTAGAGTCCGTATTCGTCACAAAGTTCCAGAAAGCGCTCGCTGGTAGGGTAGTGACTGGTGCGCACTGCATTGATGTTGAATTGTTTCATCAACTCAATTTCTTTTATCATTGCTTCTTCGCTGATAACGTGTCCGTTATACTGGTCATGTTCATGGCGGTTTACACCTTTTATCAAAACCGGAACACCGTTTATATGAAAAATGGTATCTATCAATTCGATTTTTCGGAACCCTATTTTTGAAGAAACGGTTTCTACAATTTTTCCTTTACTGTTCTTCAGAATAACTACCAATGAATAAATGTTAGGAGTTTCCGCTGTCCATTTTTTTGGCTTATCAATTTCTTTTGAAAAGCTGATTGATATTTCTTTCTTTTTATTGATTATAGCTTCCTGAGAATCGCCGGCAACTATATTCCTGTTTTCATCAAAAATTTTGTATTCAATTGAGTAATTTCCGGATTTTAATTTTTCAACTTGATTTTTTAAATCTACATTAATACTGAATAGACCGTTTTTGTATTCAGGATCAAGGTCGGTATGAACAAAATAATCACGAATGCGTACTTTTGGTGTAGAATAAATTAATACGTCGCGTTCAATACCACTGATTCTCCAGAAATCCTGACATTCGAGATAAGAGCCATCCGACCAACGGTAAACTTCCACGGCCAAAACGTTTTCACCTCTAACAAGATAATCAGTAATATCCCACTCGGCAGGGGTTTTACTTCCTTGGCTGTAACCTACTTTTTTTCCGTTTACCCAAATATAAAAGGCTGATTTAACTGCACCAAACTGGATAAATACCTGGCGGTTAGTCCAGTTTTCAGGTACTGTAAAAGTTCGACGGTATGAACCAACGGGGTTATAATCGTGTGGTACTTTACCGGGGGTTGCAGGATATATTTTATCGACAAATTTTATCTCATTGGAAACAGGTGCTTTATAATCAGCAAACTCATATTGATGGTTAACGTAGATGGGGATACCGTAACCTTGTAACTCCCAGTTTGATGGTACGGGAATATTGTCCCATCCCGTTACATCATAGTCAACTTTATAAAAATCAACAGGCCGGTCGGCAGGTTTACGAACCCAGTTGAATTTCCAGTTTCCGTTCAGACTTTTATAATAAACCGATTGGTTTGATTTTAGTGTCAATGCTTCTTCCACTGTCCGGAAAGGCATAAGGGTTGTGTGTGCCTTTTCTTTGTTAATATTGAATATTTGCGGATTTTCCCAGTCTTGAACTTGTTGCTGGGCAAATGATGAGAGTGTCAGGATTAAAACAAATAAATTGTATGAAAATTGCTTCATATTTCAATTAAGTTTATTAGAATTTATTATGAATTAAAAAGTATAAATATACAATAATAGTACAGTTTTTTACAGGTGTTTTATTTCATTTCTATAATTGATATTATTCTAGCATATTATCCTATATTTGAGATAAAATAAGACAATAAATAATAATTTCCTGAGTACTGATGAAAGCAAAATTTGAAAAGATAAGCATTGATGAGGCGAGTTCCATAAAGGTTTATGATTTCCAAAATACATATTTTGATGCCCCCTGGCACTTTCATCCCGAATATGAACTTACTTTAATTTTAAAAAGCAAAGGGAAAAGATACGTAGGTAACAGTATAAGTGGTTTTTCTCCGGGAGATCTGGTTTTAGTCGGACCTAATTTACCTCATATCTGGAAAAACAGCCATGCTGTTTCAAAAAGTAAAAGATCACACGCTATTGTAATTCATTTTACTGAAAATTTCACAAACAGTAATTTTTTTGAATACGATGAGATGAGAAATGTTAAGGGATTATTGGATGATTCAAAGTTTGGATTAACGTTTGATGATGCTACTGTAAACGAAATTAAACCTTTGATTAAAAATCTACCTTCAAAATCGGGGTTTGAAATGGTTTTGTCTTTTTTGGAAGTTTTACATAAGCTTTCAATATCAAAAAAAATAACAAGATTGAATAGAAATAATTTTTTACCAAATCTCGATATCAATTCCTCTAAACGGATCAATACGGTTTGTGAATATATCTATTCTAATTATAAAAATACTATCTCACTAAAAAAATTGGCTGATCTGGCCGGTATGACCGAAAATGCTTTTTCCCGATATTTTAAAAATCATGTAGGTATTTCTATCAGTAAATTTATTATTCAGGTCAGAATGAATCAGGCTTGCTTTTTGTTGATAGAAACAGATCTGACTGTTGCAGAAATATGTTATGAATGTGGATATAATTCTATTTCTAATTTCAACAAACGGTTTAAAGGCCTAATTAAATTGTCGCCAACTTCTTTTAGAAATAAGCACTATCAGAAGTTGTAAAACTGAATACAAGTATCTCTTTTTCAGTTTAATAATAGTGTGTATTGTCATTAATTTATTTGGTAATGTTATAATGATTGAATGATACAATGATTTAATGAGGTAATGGATTATTTCATATCATTTGATTATAGCAGTTATACGATTCCACAAAAGAACAAATCAACATTATTTAGCGTTCTTTGCATAAACCTTTGCGACCCTTGCGGTAGAAGAGAAGGGAGAAAACTTAGGCTGGAAAAAAATTATACTTAATGTTCAATTTGTACTTTCCTGAATTGCTTCCTGACTCTTTTAGGTTTGTAACTCTGAAAGGTCAGTATGATCGAAACAAGGTTAATAAACTTTTCGATTCAACAATTCAACAATTCAACAATTCAACAAATTTAAGCAGGAAAGAAATAAACATCTAACTTCTTTCTATACTGCTTAAAATATCCCTTAAAAACCCGTTAAAATCAAATTCATCTTCTTCGGTTAAGCCGGTTCTAACAATTATCATTTCTTTTGATGGGATTATAAAAACAAACTGCCCCTGAAAACCGTTACATGAATAAAGGTCTTTCGGTACATCGGGGTAATGGCCACCGGTATTTAACCAGAATTGGGCACCATATCTGCCATTTGAGGTATTTGTAGGAGTAGCTGCATATTTAATATACGAAGAATCCAGGATTTGTTCACCGTTCCAATTACCTTCGTGTAAATACAATAAACCAAATTTCGCCCAGTCTCTTGTATTTGCCCAACCGTAGGAGGAACCAACAAAATTACCTTCCATGTCGACTTCTACCAAAGCAGAGTGCATTCCAATTTTATCAAATAATTCACTGTACCAAAAATCCAGATATTCCTGTTGATCACTAAAGAATTGTTTCAATAAATATCCTGAAAGTAAATTGGAAGTTCCCGAGGAATAATTCCAGCTTTCATTTGGTTTTCCAACGAGTGGTTTATCAATTTGAACCTTACTCATATCACTTTCCATAAACAGCATTTTTGTTACATCAGAAATTGCGTTGTAATCTTCAACCCATTCTAAACCACTGTTCATTTGAAGAAGGTTATTATAAGTAATATTTTTTCTTTCGTCGTTTTGCCATTCGGGAATATTGGTAACAGAATTAATATCGATCTTACCTTGTTTTTGTAAAATTCCATACATGGTACTGGTAAGACTTTTTGTCATTGACCAGCCTAAAATAGGGGTATTTTTGTCAAATCCATCAGCATATTTTTCGGCGATGATCTGATCTTTGTAAACCACGATAACCGTTCTGGTTTTTTTAATATTTTCATCAGGTCTGTCAAAAGCTTTATCAACAGCAGTTCTTACAATTTCATAATTAATATTTGCAAAAACAGTGTCTTTTTGAGGTAGATCTCCATAAGGAAAAGGAAGATTCTTTGGAGTTTTATTTCTGTTAGGAGTTGCAACTTTTTTATTTTCATCATAATCATTGTCTACTAAAACTGCACCTAAACCTTCACGGTAAATAGCTTTCCGGCTTTTTAAGCCAAGAAATGTTGAAGTAACAGATTTTTTATTGTGATCAATTTCATTTATAGCATCTCTTATCTGATTGATATCATTATCGCCATTTTCAACAGATTCCTGACTCCTGTTTGCCAAAAATACCCCTGAAGCCACGCTTTTTGAAGCATAACCTGTAACGATATTTAAACGGGGGTAGTTTGAGTAAACTATATATACGACGCTTAGTATCAGCAGAATCAATATATACTTTAAAAACTTCTTCATCTTTATCATTTATTTATATATCAATAATTTCATCATTTCTCTTGCTGCAACTTCCGCTTTTTCTCTTATAAAATCACGATCGGTTTCATCACCAATTTCATAGGTCATGGAAGCAGCATTAAATTGATTATAAAACCAGCCTTTAGTAAAAGTACCTAAGCCACCCGGAATATCATCTGGAGAATAACCAGGTAAAGAATTATCTATTCCTG
>JBDLIB010000064.1:0-15886 GCA_039715085.1 Bacteroidota bacterium
AGTTATATTATGTGCATTTAACATTTTTTAAAGCGTATTAATTTTTTGCAAAAATACTCTTTATTAATAAATATCAATTATCAATTTGGAAATTTCAAAGATTAATATTCACAAGGTCACTATTCTCTTTGTTGCTTATAGCGACTCCGTGAGTTAGTCAAATTTTGACTACAAAAAAACTCCCGCTTTCGCAGGAGTTAATATTATTTTAAAGAATATTTTATATCTGGATTAGTAATTCCACATATCCAATTCTTTATTTCTGATATCTTCTTTTAATTTTTCAGATTCTAAAACCTGGAAGAGTGAATTACCTTTAATATATTCGGCTACGTCACGGTTTCCATAAATATTTTCTTCTCTGTAAATGATCGCATTAAATCTTCGTGCATTCAACAAATGATCGTAAGACAACGGATAAGCTGAGTTCATTTGGTTAAATACTTTCATATCGAAAGTGGTATAACGCGCTCCGGGATACCAAACCCAGAACAATTCAATTGACTCATCATCTCCTCCATCGTTGTCAATAAAGTTAACATCAGGAGCAACGGGTGCAATTCCGAGTAATCGATATTTCAATTCACCTTGTCGTTTATCAAAATACCAAACTCCCTTCACTTTAAATCCTTGAATATCAGCTGAAGTAAGATCTCTTTTATCGATATATTCATCGGTTAATATTTCTCCGGCATTTAGCCTCTCATAACCTGCATCAGAAGTGTCGACTCTTGATAAACGCCCTTGAATGTCATTTACTGTCAGTTTATCTTCGAAGTAAGAATCATCATAAACATCAATGATCTCACCACTATTGATCCCTCTTAATAAAGTATCAAATAAGGAACGACGAGCTGAACTTATATTACTAGTATCAACCGGGTAGTAATAAGGCATATTAATCTTTTCATTCAAATCAACATACTCCCATACTACTTTTGACCATAATATATCTCTATCATCAATATACCCATAAGGTAAAGGACGATCATTATCGGCAGCTAACTGTTCTGGTGTCTTCATTCCTATTTGCTCAGGAATTTTGGCATTTAACAGGTTAGCTTGAGCACTTACATATCCGGTAGATAGTAAGGTTATCGCTATTATTAAACTTTTTAATTTCATAATTATATGGTTTAATTTGTTATTTCAACGTTAACAGGTGACGCATTTTTAAGATAATAACTTGTATTCCCTATTAATTTTTGTTTGATATCAAATATCACTACAACATCACCCCTTCTTGCTTTATTTAATATTCTGATTGCCGCTGCATCAAATCTATTACCTCTAACTATTACTGTTGGTTGACCTGGAACCTTTACACTGAACCCATTTGTTTTGATCTTTAAATCGAAAACAAAGTCAGGCAACATCGAACTAATTGTTGCTTTTTGCAAGGTACTTTTTGGCATTTTGATCATACCATATTCACCTCTTACTGCTGCAACCGGCGCCGGAATATCTCTAATTCTAAACGTTTGACTAGATGTAATTGGTGTTCCGTCAGGTAATTTTGCACTTACACTGATCTTTACTTCTCTACCTTTACCGGGATTCATTATATATTTTCCAACACCCTTTATTTTTTTCAATCCACGTGCATTAGCATTTACAGTATTGTCTGCCACACCAGGTACTGAAATTGTCATAGGGTTTGCAACACCTCTATATACAACATTCATCTTATCGGCCGAAATTACAGCACTATTAGGTTTGGCAACTACTGCATAAGATGTTTCGATTGGAATTTCAACGAACTTACCACCTTCTTTAAAGATGAATTTACCTTTAATCTCATTCTCACCTACATTTCCTGCTGGAAAGTCTAAAACTGCACCACCATCCTGAATATTGGTAATTTCTTTACCGTTAACAATAACCTTTTCAGGTTTTAAGGTCGCATCGTATCTTCCAAGTACAATTTTACCTTGAAAATTATTACCCTGAATTGTTGCAGGTGTTTTTGGTATTAAGATCGTATTATAATTACTCATCGACACATCACTGGTTAACTGGCCCTGAAGCATTGCAGCCAAAATTTCAGATTCTGTAGTTTTGACATCAGCTTGAATTTGAGTCAATTTTGTCAAAGATGCGATCAATGGGAAACCTTTATAGTTGTAATCTAACCAAAAACGTTCTTTACCTTCTCTATCTGGTACTTTTTCTGTTGAAAAACGTACTGCAACATCCGAGCCAATGTTTTTAAATTCATCTCCTAATATTGCAGAAACTTCCTGATTGTAGTTATTGAGCATATCTAAAAATTCCTGTCCGGCTTTTTTATAATCGCCATCATCTCCTTTAAAGAAATGGTCATCTAAATACTTTCCTCTATCCATCGTTTCATAATCGGTTGGATCTTTAACGGTGGCCTTCATTGTATTTTTTAATTCTTCTATGTAATTATAGTAATCTCCTGATAATTTTTTAATCTTATCGGCCTTTATTTTTTCATCTGAGTATTTTTCTTTTTGTTCCACAGCTTTAAGATCAAGATTCTCATAAGAATTTGTATTTCTTACTGTAGCTGCTTCATTGGATGCTGCTAATTTTTCATCCATTAAACCAAAGGCCTGTAAAACTTCTTTTGACATATTCAATGCTAACATCGCAATGAAGATCAAATACATCAAGTTGATCATTTTTTGCCGTGGTGATAAATTTCCTGCTGCCATTCTTAATTAAGTTTTTGAGTTAATAATTGTTATTGTTAATTAAATCCAACTAATTAAGAATTAGTATTTGACATTGCAGATAACATTCCACCATAAACTCCATTCAATGACGATAAGTTTGTAGCCAATGATTCCATTTGTTCTTTTAAACGTTCTGCATTTTCAACAGTTTCATTATTCAATTCTGATTGACGTTCTGCAGTTTCCATCTGTACTCTATATAAGCTATTCAATGATTCCATTTGACTGGCCGCAACAGATAATTGTTCGCTATATCTGGTTGTAGCTGTGATAGAATCTGCTGCCGGAGCAATATTTTCTGCAGCTCCTGCAAAACTCTGGATACTCTCTGCCAATCTTCCCATTTTATCAGAGTCAAGGTTAGCTTGTAGTAGCATGTTATCTAATTTTTGAGATAACAGTCCTTCTGCATCCTGAGCTTCTTCTCTTTCTCTTTCTCTTGCTTCACCTCCTGCTAATTCAGGATAAACATTTGTCCAATCCAGGTCTTCATCTACAGGTTCAAAAGCAGATAAACCAAATACCAATGCTTCTGTAACCATACCTAAAATTAGCATCTCGGTACCTCCTGGCCAGTGTACAATTTTAAAAAGTGCTCCTAAAATTACTACTGCTGCCCCAAGGCCATATGCCATATTAAATAACTTTTTCTTTCTTTGTGATTGTGCCATAATATTTAATTTTTATTGATTTTTTTTATTAATTAAGCTATTTTTATTTATTCCATTTTTGTTCCCATGTAATCTTGAACGGTTCTAAATCCGATATAACTTCTCGTTGAGTCGGCATATTCATAATCTCTTGTACCAACTTCTAAGAAATAAGCTACATCTTTCCATGAACCTCCTCTGATCACTTTACGTTTATTTAGTTCATCTTCCACATTCGGATTGATAGTGGAACCTAAATAATAAGATGATGGGTTATAAGCAGTGTTTGTCCATTCTGCCACATTTCCTGCCATATTATATAAACCGTAATCATTAGGATCGTATGATTTTGCTTCAACAGTATACAAAGCACCATCGGCTGCATAGTTACCTCTTTCCGGTTTAAAGTTTGCTAAGAAACATCCTCTGTCAGTTGTTGTATAAGGACCTCCCCAAGGATATTTTGCATACTCCAATCCACCTCTGGCCGCATACTCCCATTCAGCTTCTGTTGGCAATCTGAATCTTGGCTCTTTTCCTGAACCTTTCTTTTTACTTGCTAAGTAATTATTTCTCTTATCTGATCTAAACATACAAAAAGCTTTGGCTTGTTTCCATGAAACACCTACAACAGGGTAATCATCATACGCCTGGTGCCAGAAATAATCTTGGTGCATAGGATCATTATAAGAGTAGTTAAAGTCTTTTACCCATACTGCAGTATCAGGATAAACTGCAACTTCTTCTTTTTTTAATACTTTTTTTAGAGAACCACTTCCTTTAGATGGATCCTTATTTTCAATATAGGTATAAGTATATTTTAATTTTCTTGTATCAAGCCTTCTCTTTCTGCTCATAGCCTCATCAATAGGTAAATACATGCTATCCATAGCTTCTGCATAATATTGATCAGGGAAGTTTTCGGTATTCCATACCAACTCAACATCCCAGTTTAAATAACGGCCTTCGGTTGGTGAATTAATGTCACCTAAACTACCGTAATTATCCATCATATATTTATAATATGCATTATCGGTACTATCAGCCTCTCTAAATTTATATTTTGCAATACCACTTGCATCTCCTTTCTTTTGCTCCACTTCATCTCTGCCACCCATACTTGCTTCTTCAGCCAGAATTGCCAATTTTGTTCTCAGAATAGAATCTCTTACTCTAAAAACAAATTCGCGATATTCACTATTGGTGATTTCGGTTTCATCCATATAGAATGGTCGAACAGTTACTGTTCTTGGCGGAGCACTGAATGCTCCTGCAACATCTTCATCCTCCTTACCCATCGTAAAAGAACCTCCGGGAATTAATGTCATTCCGTAAGGTTTTTCGGGGAAGAATTTCTTATTTGCTCTAACGCCGGTTAACTGGCCTCGATCATTTCCTGATTTACAACTAATTAGTAAAACAATCGCAGTAAGCATTAAAAACAGGGCTGACTTTCTCATAATTTTTACTTTTTCTAAAAGACTCGGTAATTGTTATTAAATTTTAATTTACCTCTTATTTTTTTTATAAAACTATTTGGGTTTGCATTTTAAAAACGATTAAAATTTTACTTTAGTGTGTTACTAATGTAATTTTTTAAAAGTTTTTAACCATCGTTCCGGGTACACCTGATTATTTGCTGTTAAATAATCCTGGTATGTACAAGGTATTAACGTAAATTTTGACGAATTATTATCATTGTAGCTTATTTCCATCCACCATCTTTCACTTTTATTACTCTTGTAAAAGTTAACAGTATCATCCTCAATGAGTACCATAAATTTCTGATATTCATTTTTTGAAATAAAAGGATATTCATCAATCCTAAAATTATAACCTTCTATAAAGTACCACACCATTTGCGCTATTAAGTGGGCGGTTTGTTCTCTATCATCATACTTTGCATTATATTCATAAATTCCAAATGAGGAAACTTTCTTGCTAATTCCTGCATATCTTGCAATTGCACAGATTTGATCTCCATAAAAACCATTGGGTGTTGCATTGTTATTTGCCGGTGCTTCACTTTTTCTTACAGCACCAATATCTATACTCACTATATCAGCATCTCTTAGAATAGGTTCTATCAAACTCAGATCATTTGCGACCTCTCCTACCCTGTATGCTTCAAAATGTAATTTATCGAGCAGGTCTATTTCTTCTTGCGAATTAAAAAATGTCTGGAAACCAACATTACAATAGTTAAATAAATTGTTTGGTTCTTCCAATACAACTTTATGCATAAAATTCTCAGAAGTGACCTGTTCTCCCAATTCTCCCAAGTCAAATTTATTATCAACCGACACCAAATTCACCATTTGCTCTAATGTATCGTAAGCACGGTAATTTGCATAGGTGATATCCTGACTTCCTCCAATAATTATCGGAGTAATACCTTTCCGTAATAAATTACTTATAATTTCTTTGACTGCAAAATAAGTATCTTCGATTTTTTCTCCTTTTGGAATATTTCCAAGATCGGCGATCTTTGCATGCCAATTACCTGGAAACATCTGGTATAAATATTTCCTGATATGTTCTAATCCTTTTCCCGTACCTAAATTATCAACTGCATTTCTACCTTCTAAAACTCCAATTATGGCAATTTGTATATCATCAATATCAGGAATTCCATTTTGCCTGGTATGGATCTTGATACGTTTTCCGAAAGACAATTCCGATAATAAAGCTGTGTGTGCTAATGCAATATCTTCAACAGGGTTAAGAAGGTCTAAACTCATTTAAATTAATTCAAAAAAGGATTTATTAAACGAGACGCAATGTAAGTATTTTATTTTTTATTGGAAGTTAAGATGTGGTTAAAAAATAATAAAAAAAATCCCCTGCATAAACAAGGGATTTCTGAATTTATCATTTCTTTTTGGCGGCACGTTTTTTTACGGTCTTCTTTTTTGGAGCATTCTTGTCAATAATATCTTTTACCTCCTCCAAAGTTAAAGCAGGAGCATCAACGGTCTTTGGAATTTCGATCTTAATTTTACCCTGTAAAATATTATGTCTTCCCCAGCGTGCTTTTTCAACTCTTATTCCTTCTTCTTCCCAATTATGAACGACCTTATCGATCTCTTTTTGTTTTTTCACCTCAATAAGCTCTGCTATATCATCATAAGTAAGATTATCAAAGTCATATTTCTTATTTACGTTAATGAATATATTGTTCCATTTTATAAACGGGCCAAATCTACCAACTCCTTTTTGCACAGGCAATCCTTCGTATTCGGCAATTGGCGCATCGGCTTTTCTTTTAGCTTCAATTAATTCTATAGCCCTATCCATATCTACAATCATTGGATTCTCACCCTTCGCTAACGAGACAAACATCTTATCGAAGCGAATATAAGGACCAAATCTACCATTGGAAACTACTACTTCAACACCTTCATATTCACCTAATGTTTTTGGTAATTGAAAGAGATCCATCGCTTCTTCAAAAGTAATATTACTTAAAGTCTGCTCCCCTTGTAAACTGGCAAATTTTGGTTTCTCTTCATCTGTAGCTTCCCCAATTTGAACCATAGCGCCAAACCTACCCAATCGGGCATATACATTTTTACCGCTTTCCGGATCTACTCCTAAGAGCCTTTCACCTTTAGCTCTTTCGGCATTTGCTGCGACATCTTCCACATTGGTATGAAAATCTCCATAAAAGGATTTTATCATATTTGTCCAATCTCCTTTTCCATTTGCTATATCATCAAATTCTTTTTCGACATTGGCCGTAAAACTAAAATCTAAAATATTAGAAAAATTCGCTACTAAAAAGTCGTTTACAATTTTTCCAATATCTGTAGGAACCAGCTTTCCTTTATCAGCACCAACTTTTTCTGTTAAATTTCTGGCAGCAACCTCATTGTTCGTTAAAGTAAGTTGCGTGTAACCTCTCTCTTTCCCTTCAATAACACCTTTTACAACATATTCTCTATTTTGTATAGTTGAAATTGTTGGCGCATAAGTTGACGGGCGGCCAATTCCTAATTCTTCCAGATGTTTTACCAGGGAAGCTTCAGTATAACGATAAGGAGACTTTGTATATCTCTCAGTAGCTGTTATATAATTATTGTGTAATATTTCTCCGACTTCAAGTCTGGGCAACATACCTTTTTCTTCTTCTTCAATATCTACCCCTTCCATATATACCTTTAAGAATCCATCAAATTTGATCACCTCCCCGTTTGCCAAAAGGAGTTTCTTATTTTTATCATTTTTTATTTTAACATTGGTTCTTTCCAAATCGGCATCACTCATCTGAGAAGCTATCGTTCTTTTCCATATTAATTGATACAACCTGGCCTGATCGGAATCAACTGACACCGTTTGAACACCCATATTGGTAGGACGAATAGCTTCGTGTGCTTCCTGGGCGCCTTTTGATTTGGTTCTGAAATCCCTTGGCTTACTGTATTTCTCTCCAAAAGAAGAAATTATCTCTTCGCGTGCAGAATTTTTAGCCTCATCGGATAAATTAACACTATCGGTTCTCATATAAGTAATCAAACCTGCTTCATATAATCTCTGTGCTAACATCATGGTCCTTGAAACTCCGTATGAAAGTTTTCTGGCAGCTTCTTGCTGTAAAGTTGATGTAGTAAATGGCGCTGTTGGTGATTTTTTTGCAGGCTTTGTGGCAATGTCCTCAACTTGAAATTCTGCATTCACACAGGAATTTAAAAAATTCTCAGCCTCGTCTCTGCTTTCAAAATTCTTGGGAAGTTTGGCTGTAAATTTTTTATTATTTGCATTGATAAATTCAGCTACAACCCGGTAAGATGCTTTTGGCTTGAATTCTTCAATTTCTCTTTCCCGCTCTACAATTAATCTTACCGCAACTGATTGCACCCTTCCGGCAGACAAACCACCCTTGACCTTTCTCCATAAAACAGGTGATAACTCATAACCTACCAACCTGTCTAAAACTCTTCTTGCCTGTTGTGCGTTTACCAGGTTATAATCAATTCCTCTCGGATTATCTATTGCATTTTTGATTGCCTTTTTGGTAATCTCATGAAAAACGATACGTTTTGTAGCTTCATCTTTTAATTTTAATTGCTCGTATAAGTGCCATGCAATAGCTTCTCCCTCTCGATCCTCATCACTTGCTAACCAAACTGTATCTGCTTTTTTAGAAAGATCTTTTAATTTCTTAACTATTGCTTTTTTATCAGTTGAAACACCGTACTTGGGTTTAAAATCACCTTCTACATCTACTCCTAACTCCTTGGAAGGCAGATCGGCTATATGTCCAAAACTGGACTCAACCTGAAAATCCTTACCTAAAAATTTCTCTATCGTTTTTGCTTTAGCAGGGGACTCTACTATTACTAAATTCTTTGCCATAACTCATACTTTTGATTGAATATTCTTTTAAAGGAAAAATAAATTTTTCAAATAAATGAACATTTTTTTGAGATTGCAAAATTAGGTAGAATTTTTTAAATCAAAATTATTAATCTGGTTATATCGGTTACAATAGGTCAAAAAAGTTAATTTTCTGCCAAAATGTCATAAAAACAAAATATGCTTTGTATCTTTGCAAATCCTAAAAATTTAGAATGGCAAGCGAACACGTTATTGAAGAGAAAAAGCAAGGACAAGCCTTAATTACCGAAGATCTTAAAAGCAATAAAAAGAAACTATTTATTGAAAGTTATGGATGTCAAATGAATTTGAACGACAGTGAGATTGTGGCTTCCATATTATCAGGTGAAGGTTTTAATACCACACATTTAATTGAAGAAGCAGATCTGGTTTTGGTAAATACCTGCTCTATCAGAGAAAAAGCAGAACAGACAGTTAGAAAGAGGTTACAAAAATACAACCGTGTAAAAAGAATAAATCCTAATATGAAAATAGGAGTATTAGGTTGTATGGCCGAGAGGTTAAAAACCAAGTTTTTAGAAGAAGAAAAAATGGTCGATCTGGTTGTTGGTCCTGATGCATACAGGGATCTTCCTAACTTGGTAAAAGAGGTTGAAGAAGGTAGAAATGCTGTAAATGTGATCTTATCAAAAGAAGAAACTTATGCTGATATTGCACCAATAAGGCTAAATACTAATGGAGTTACCGCCTTTGTTTCTATTATGAGAGGTTGTGATAATATGTGTACTTTTTGTGTGGTACCTTTTACTAGGGGAAGAGAAAGGAGTAGAAATCCTCAAAGTGTTATTCAGGAAGTACAGGATCTATGGGATAAAGGTTATAAAGAAATTACGCTGTTGGGTCAGAATATTGACTCCTATTTATGGTATGGAGGCGGATTAAAAAAAGATTTTAAAAATGCCTCCGAAATTGCGAAGTCTACATCAATTGACTTTGCCAATTTACTCGAAATGGTTGCGAAAGCATTACCTAAAATGAGAATTCGTTTCGCTACTTCCAATCCACAGGATATGAGCATTGACGTTTTGCACAGTATGGCAAAATATGACAATATCTGTAAATATATTCATTTACCTGTACAGTCAGGCAGTACCAGAATTCTCCAAAAGATGAATCGCCAGCATACCCGGGAAGAATATATGGAATTGATTGATAAGATCCATGAAATTATTCCTGAATGTGCAATTTCACACGACATGATTACAGGGTTTTCAGGTGAAACTGAAGAAGATCACAAAGAAACATTATCACTGATGGAATATGTAAAATATGATTTCGGATTTATGTTTGCATATTCTGAAAGACCCGGAACTCCGGCGGCCAAGAAAATGGAAGACGATATTCCTTTGGAAACAAAAAAACGAAGATTAAGCGAGATTATCAATATACAGCAGGAACACGGTTTATACCGAATGCAACAATTTATTGGCAAAACTGTGGAGGTATTGATCGAAGGAAATTCAAAAAAATCGGATGCACACTGGATGGGAAGAAATTCGCAGAATGCCGTTGTTGTTTTCCCTAAAGGGGATGAAAAAACAGGTGATTTTGTTAATGTAAAAATAGAAGACTGTACATCAGCTACTTTGATAGGCAATAGGCAATAAGCTTTTGACTATTAGCTATTGGCTTTTGGTTGTTAGTTGTTAGTTGTTGGTTGTCGGTTGTTGGTTGTTGGTTGTTGGTTGTTGGTTGTTGGTTGTTGGCAAAAATATACTTTGAACTTTTAACTTTAGACATATATAACTTTAAATTTTAATCCTTTGGAATCACTACAAGCCATAAAACAAAGATTTGGAATTATAGGAAATGACCACCTATTAAATATCGCTTTACAAAAAGCAATAAGAGTTGCTCCTACTGATATTTCGGTATTGGTAACCGGAGAAAGCGGTGTTGGAAAAGAGAGTATTCCTAAAATAATCCATCAATTATCTCATAGAAAACACAATAAATATATTGCCGTTAACTGTGGTGCAATTCCGGAAGGAACGATTGACAGCGAACTCTTTGGCCATGAAAAAGGTGCTTTTACCGGAGCAACCCAAACACGTAGCGGATATTTTGAAGTTGCCGATGGCGGTACCATATTTCTGGATGAAGTTGGTGAATTACCTCTTCCTACACAAGTAAGGTTATTACGTGTTCTGGAAACCGGTGAATTTTTAAAAGTAGGGTCCTCTAAAGTTCAAAAGACTGATGTAAGAATTGTGGCAGCAACCAACATAAATATGATGGAAGCAATTCAGAAAGGAAAATTCAGGGAAGATTTATATTATCGTTTAAGTACGGTTGAAATTATGTTACCTCCTCTTCGCGACCGTTCAGAAGATATCCATTTGCTGTTTAGAAAATTCGCTTCGGATTTTGCTCAAAAGTATAAGATGCCAACCATCAGACTGGATGAAAATGCCATCAACACTTTGGTTTCTTATCCATGGAAAGGAAATATCCGGCAGTTAAAGAATATTACCGAACAGATTTCGGTGATCGAACAAAAAAGAAGTATTACCAATGAAATTCTAAAAAATTATTTACCTGATTACAGTCAGAATTTACCTGCTATTATTGAGGATAAATATTCGTCAAGTGATTTTGCTAACGAACGTGAAATTCTATACAAAGTATTATTTGACATGAGGAATGACATCAACGATCTGAAAAAACTTACCAAGGAACTGATCAATGATGGAGAAGTGAAAACCTCAACCGAAAACACACAACTGCTAATCGATAAACTTTATGAGACCGAAAGAAAGCAGGAAAATGATGCCCTGGAAATAATTCAGCCAAAAAGTACCGATCCTTATCAAGGCAGTTTACAAAATGACACTTTTGAAGATGCCGAAACGGTTGAAGAAACCATATCTTTACAGGAAAAAGAAGAAGAAATGATCAAATCGGCTTTGGAAAGAAATAAAGGGAAAAGAAAGTTAGCCGCCAAAGAACTTGGAATTTCCGAAAGAACACTTTACAGAAAAATTAAACAATATGATTTGTAAATATTAATGTTTAATTGTTAATTTGTTTTACTTATTCATCCCTATGAAACGAACGTGAATAAATTTAATCAATTAATTCACAAAAAGAAATGAATAAATTTTTCATGTGAGAACGAAGTGGTTACATCTGTTCTCAAATTTTTATTTGATATGTAACCAAATGATTAAAAATTTTAAACAGGTGATAAAATATCTATACACTTTTATAATAATTGCGTTACTCACTACACAAGCTTGCGGGGTGTATTCATTTACAGGAGGAAGCACAGGTGATGCAGAAACCGTTCAAATAGATTATTTTCCAAACGAAGCCCAATTGGTCGAACCATCTTTAAGTCAGCGTTTTACAGTTGCTTTGCAAGATCGATTTTTAAGACAAACAAATCTTGACCTGACCAATGCCGGAGGAGATCTTCATTTTGAAGGAGAGGTTACACAGTACAGAGTTATACCTATTGCTGCAACTGCAGATCAGACTGCAGCACAAAACCGTCTTACCATAGCTGTAAGAGTAAGGTTTTATAACAGGCTTATTGAGGAAGACAATTTTGAACAGACTTTTTCTTTTTATAGTGACTTTGATGCAAACCAGCAATTAACGGGTAGTGTTCTGGAAGATGCCTATGAAGAAATTTTTGAAAGAATAACACAAGATATTTTTAATGCCTCAGTTGCAAAATGGTAATTTAAAAACAATGAACTTAATTGAATTTTCTGAAATATTACAATATCCTCATCAAATTGAAAATGGAAAGATTGATGATTTAGAAAATATCACAAAAGAATTCCCTTTTTTCCAGGCAGCACAGGCCTTGTATCTTAACGGTCTTAAAAAACAAAAGAATTATAAATACAACGATTTTTTAAAGAGAACAGCTGCTTATACGACTGACAGAAGTATCTTATTCGAATTCATTACATCTAAAAAAATTGATTTAGAAAACTTTATTTCCAAAGAAGAGCAAAGTGAAAAGCAAGCTGATGTAACTGAACTAATTGAAAATAAAGTAAGCTTAAATAAGGAAATTGAAAGTAATACATTGGAACAGGATCAAGAAACAGAAAAAGGACTTCCAATAAACAAACCATTTCAGTTTCAAACCAATGATTCTTTTTCGTTTAACGAATGGCTTAAACTTACAAGTGTTAAGCCTATTGAAAGAAGTAAACCAGGAGAAAAAAGTGAAGAAATTTCTGTAAAAGAAAGCACTTTAAAAGAAGGTATACCGAAAAGTAACTTTGCCCTTATCGATAAATTTATTGCTGATAATCCTAAGATAAAACCTGCTGAAACTATCGAAAATTCAAACTTTGCAAGCCAAAGTATAACAGAAAACAGCAGCCTGATGACAGAGACTCTAGCACATGTGTACTTAGCTCAAAAAAAATATAGCAAAGCAATCACAGCTTTTAATATATTAAGTTTGAAATATCCAGAAAAAAGTAGTTTCTTTGCAAACCAAATTGAGGAAATTAAAAAGATTCAACAAAAATAAATTACAATTATGTCGTACACATTATTTATGATATTGATTTTTATAGTAGCAGTATTACTTATATTGATCATCATGGTACAGAACCCTAAAGGTGGAGGTTTATCTTCATCATTTGGTGGCGGAGCACAAAGCATGGGAGGAGTTCAAAACACAACCGATTTCTTAGATAAAGCAACATGGACCTTAGCAACGGTTTTATTGGCTTTGATCTTATTATCGAATTTTGCAATTCCAAGAACAAACACGATTGACACCGAGTCTGAAACTAAAAATATAGTAAATGAAAGAGATGCATCTTTAGAAGCACCTGCAACTTTAGACACTTCATCTCCTTCAGACAGCGCTCAATAATTAAGCACTGAAAAATATTCTGAAAAATGCCAACGTGTCACTACGTTGGCATTTTTTTTTGATATTTGTCAGAAATTTTGAAATGGCAAAATTTTTGGTATATAGAAAACCTAATTAAGAACTTAAAATCATTCAATAATGAGTAAATTAAATATCACACCACTTGCAGACAGAGTTGTTATTGAGCCTCTTGCAGCTGAAACAAAAACAGCTTCAGGCTTATATATACCCGATTCTGCAAAAGAAAAACCACAGCAAGGTAAAGTTGTTGCTGTTGGCAAAGGAAACCCGGATCAACCACTAACTGTAAAAGCTGGAGATACAGTTCTTTACGGAAAATTTGCCGGGACTGAATTAAAATTAGATGAAAACGATTATCTAATTATGAGAGAAAACGAAATTTTAGCAATCATATAAACTTTTAATAATAAGATTTCCATTTTCATGGGAATGACAAACTAAACAAAATATTATGGCAAAAGATATAATTTTTGATATAGAATCACGCGACGGTCTTAAACGCGGAGTTGATGCTTTGGCAAATGCTGTAAAAGTAACACTGGGACCAAAAGGTAGAAATGTAGTAATTGGAAAAGCTTTTGGCGGGCCACAGATCACAAAAGATGGTGTTTCTGTTGCAAAAGAAATCGAACTGGAAGATGCTCTTGAAAATATGGGAGCTCAAATGGTAAAAGAAGTTGCTTCAAAAACTTCTGACCAGGCAGGTGACGGTACAACAACAGCAACTGTGTTAGCACAAGCAATCGTAAAAGAAGGCTTGAAAAATGTTGCTGCAGGTGCAAATCCTCTTGATCTTAAAAAAGGGATTGACAAAGCAGTTTCGGCTATTGTGGAAGACCTTGAAAAACAATCGGAAGTGGTTGGAAGCAAATTGGAAAAGATCAAACAAGTTGCATCTATTTCTGCTAATAATGACACTTCTGTTGGAGATCTTATCTCTCAGGCTTTTGACAAAGTGGGCAAAGAAGGAGTAATTACTGTTGAAGAAGCTAAAGGTACTGATACTTATGTAGATATCGTTGAAGGTATGCAGTTTGACAGAGGTTATCTTTCTCCATATTTTATTACTGATTCTGAAAAAATGATCGCTGATCTGGAATCTCCTTATATTTTAATGTACGATAAGAAGATCTCTACCATGAAGGATCTTCTACCTGTTTTAGAGCCTGTAGCTCAAAGCGGCAAACCTTTATTGATCATCGCTGAAGATGTTGATGGAGAAGCTTTGGCAACATTGGTTGTGAACAGATTAAGAGGTTCTCTTAAAATCGCTGCTGTTAAGGCTCCCGGATTTGGTGACAGAAGAAAAGCAATGTTAGAAGATGTAGCAATCCTTACCGGAGGTACTGTTATTTCTGAAGAGAGAGGCTTTACCTTAGAAAATACAACTATTGACATGCTGGGAACTGCTGAAAGAATAACTATTGACAAAGACAATACAATTGTTGTGAATGGTGCCGGAGAGCATAGTGATATTGAAGCAAGAGTTAATCAGATAAAAGCACAGATAGAAACTACAACTTCTGATTATGACAAAGAGAAATTACAGGAGCGTTTGGCTAAATTAGCCGGAGGTGTTGCTGTTCTTTATGTTGGTGCTGCCAGCGAAATTGAAATGAAAGAGAAAAAAGACAGAGTTGATGATGCTTTACACGCAACTCATGCAGCAGTAGAAGAAGGTATCGTTGCCGGAGGTGGTGTTGCTTTGGTTAGAACAAAATCTGTTTTAGAAAAATTAAAAACTGAAAATGCAGACGAAGCAACCGGAGTTCAGATTGTAGCAAGAGCAATTGAAGAACCATTACGTCAAATTGTTGAAAATGCAGGAAACGAAGGTTCTGTTATTGTTAACAAAGTATTGGAAGGAAAAAAAGATTATGGTTTTAATGCCAAAACAGGTGAGTATGTAGAGATGCTTAAAGCCGGAATTATCGATCCTAAGAAAGTAACCCGTGTAGCTATTGAAAATGCTGCTTCAGTTGCCGGAATGATCTTAACAACCGAGTGTGCTTTGGTTGATATCCCGGAAGAAAATCCTGCTCCAGCTATGCCTCCAATGGGTGGTGGTATGCCGGGTATGATGTAAGAAATATTTGAAGTCAAAAGACGGAAGAAAGAAGACATAAATATTCCGAAAGACTTTAGCAAATAAACCAAAAGCCGTTTTTAAAGGTAGTATCCTATGAAGTGTGTAAATGAAAAGTTATTCTGAAATATTTTGCTACATAAAAAGCAAAAAATATTTCGGAAATAACTTTTTAAGTAAT
>JBDLIB010000065.1:0-15757 GCA_039715085.1 Bacteroidota bacterium
CATCACATTTATTTGTAGATAATGAAAAATTTGAAGTAAGGGGGATAGAAATTTCTGCAAATCATTTAAAAAGTAAAAAAGAAGGAATAGTTACCGCCAAAGCGAGAGTTATTCATAAAGGCAAAACCACTCATTTATGGGAGATCAGAGTGGTAGATGAAGAAGGTAAATTGATCTCGCTTTGCAAGCTCACCAATATAATTTTGCCTAAATGATATATACCGATATAATTGAAAAGTTAGAAGCATCGATGAAGCAAAAAACACCTTTTGTTGTTTTTCGTAAGCCTGCCGATAAATTCGTTAATGCTTTTTTTCAAAAAGAGGATCAATTATATTTTTTAGAAGATTTCTCTCAACAGGGTTTTGTTTTTGCACCTTTTGATAATACCAAACCTGCTATTATCTTTCCTTCTGAAAAATCTGAGATATTACAGGCCGAAATTCCAAAATATTTAAGTATTTCCAAGCAAGGTAGATTTTCTTCAAAATTGAATTTATCTGAAAAGAAAAAAGAAAAACAAAGGCATTTAGAACTTGTGCAAAACGGAATTGATTTTATAAGATCAGGTAATGTTTCCAAAGTTGTATTATCCAGAAAAGAAGAAATCAAGATCAAAGAATTCAGTGTAAGCAAAATTTTTCAAAAGTTAATTCAGAATTATCCTTTGGCATTTGTATCGGTTTTTTACCATCCAAAAGTTGGCTTATGGCTGGGAGCCACACCCGAAATATTAGTGAATATAAAAGATGATATGTTTCAAACAATGTCATTAGCAGGCACACAAATTTTCAACGGAACTACCGATGTGCAATGGGGTGAAAAAGAAAAAACAGAACAGCAAATAGTAACTGATTTTATTATTTCAAAACTTTCTGATGAAAAACTGATGGTTTCAAAACCTTTTACAAAAAAGGCAGGAAATTTACTGCATATCTGCACAGAGATAATAGGAACTTTAAAAACAGAAGAATCTCTTGAAAAACTGATAAAAAGCATTCATCCAACTCCGGCAATCTGCGGGTTGCCAAAAGATCAGGCAAAAGAATTCATTTTTAAAAATGAAAAATATGATCGTGAATTCTATAGTGGGTATTTAGGGGAGTTAAATGTGAATTACAGCAGCGATCTTTTTGTAAACCTTCGTTGTATGAAAATAGAAGATAGTATTGCTACTCTTTATATTGGCGGAGGTATCACAGCTAACAGTAATCCCGAAAATGAATGGGAAGAGACCGTAGCAAAAAGTGAAGTGATGAAAAAGGTTATTTTAGAATGATTTTAAAATTAATCACCTTTTTTTTCTTTTTCAACTAATAATTTTAATTCTATTATATGTTTTTCCTTTGTTGGTTGTCTGTTTTTTTTAGCAAATTCTGTATGATAATGGTGTGACTCTAAAAACTCTATTTGAGCTTTGTTCCATTCATAAATACTTCTGTTATCCGAATATGCTTTTAACTCTTTAAAAAGTTGATTGCTTAGATGATGAAAATCATCCCTACCCAAATAATCTAAATCAGCATCACACATAATTTCTTCTAAGTAGTTTTGGGGATTTTGAGGAATCTTTGTAGCAATTATAATTCCTTTAACAGAATTGATATCCTTTTTAGAAAAGCCATAAGCAGTCATATATTTTTCAGCAATTTCGCAACTTTTTTTTTCGTGATCAATATTAGAAACAGTAAAACCTATATCATGATATAAAGCTCCAATTCTTAAAATTTTAGCATTATACCCATCAAGTTTTTCTCTTTTTATATATTGATTAATTACTTGTAGTACATTAAAAGTATGATCTATTGTGTGGTAGTATAATTTTTGAGATAATTTTGAATTCAATATCTCAATAGCTATTTTTCTTATTTTTATATATCCTCTCATTTATTAATATTGATAACGAACTTATTTATAACTTTATTATCAAGAATAATCCAAGTATTAAGACTAAGAGCATAAAACTCAATACAAAATATGTAATTGATTTTTGAACACTTTTAAATTTCTGATCAATTATTTTACTTTCTATAAATATTTGTTGACTTAACTTCTTGTATAGCTTTTCATCGTCTGAGTAGGTTTTAGTTAACTCTTCAGTGTATTCATCAATATTTCCAAATGAATTAGCGGCATTTCTAAAGAAAAATACATTCTTTTTGAACTTAAGTTCCATACGAGGCATAAAGCATTTAAAAGAATAAAATATTGAAATTAAAACTAATAATATCCATAAGAAGACTAAAATAATTAAGAAGATACTTTCGCTTAAAATACTTTGAAAATAACCTATATTATCAATAAATATTCCTATGATCACACTATGAAAAGAGAAAACCACACCTGCTTTAAGCTCTGATGAACTTTTTAATTTTTCTAATCGTTCTAGTTGTTCCCAATAATTATTAGGGTCTTGTTGTTTCATTATTGTAAAGGTTTTGTTTAATAATTACAATTAAATTTTTTCATTTTCAGAATTCAGGTGAATTATATTTTCTTTTAATCCATTAACAAAATACATTTTCATCAGTCCTTTATTTTTTATCTTGAATTTACCCCTGTACTCACAGTCATATTTATGTTTGATCAAATCATATGTGCTTTCTGAAATATTAATTTTTCCGGGCTCAGACATAGATTCCATGCGTGAAGCCACATTAACTGTGTCTCCCCAAATGTCATAAGCAAATTTCTTAATACCTACAACTCCGGCTACTACAGGGCCTGTATTAATGCCAATACGTACATCAAAATGAGCAATATTTTTATCTCTTACTTTTTTAGATTCAGTTACAAATTTTGTAATATCAAAAGCAGCGAGTAAAACCATTAAAGAGTGGTCATTTGTTGGAAAAGGTAACCCTCCAACGCACATATAGGCATCTCCAATTGTTTTTATCTTTTCCAAACCATACTTTTCAATGATTTTATCAAACTTTGAAAAATAATAATCAACACTTTTCACTAATTTCTCTGGCGATAGGTCTTGGGAGTAATGTGTAAATGCTTGAAAATCTGTAAATAATACCGTAACGGAATCAAATTTTTTAGCTTTTACTTTCCCAAATTTCATTAATTCCTGTGCGGTATCAGAGGGTAAGATATTTTGGAGGCAACTTACTGATCTTTTCTTCTCCTTTGAAATATTTCTAAAATACCAAAACAAAGTAAGCATTAATACAATCATTAAAACAAGGATGATAGCCAAACCAATAAATCTGTTTTTCTGATTTTTTGTTTTTTGGTTGAGTAGATCCACTTCAATCTGCTTCCTGGAAACTTCGAAATCAGTACGCAGATTAGCTATTTGCTGAACATTTTTAAGATTATTTACACTGTCCCTGTAGGCTATATGATTTTTGTAATATTTGATGGATTCTCTCATGTTCCCATCTTGTTCATATAGTTGTGAAAGTTTTAGATTTGCATCACTAATCTGTCTTTTTAGACCATATTTTTGAGCCAGTTCAAGACTTCTTTGAGCATAACTTAAAGCAGTAGTTATATCATTCTGATCATTATAGATATCAGACATATACATAAGGTATGCTGAAATTGGAGAATAAATCTCAAGTCCCTCAAGAATCTGTATGGCTTCATTGATCTTCTGCTTTGCCAGGATATATTTTCCCTGATAAGCATATACCATACCTATATTACCCAGGTTGTAAGCTGTTCCTATCAAAAAATTGGTCCTTTTGAAGATAAGACTTGACTCATCAAAATATATTAGTGCAGAATCGTATTCCTTAATATTTAAATATTCATCACCTGCATTAAAAAGAACTTTTGCAATACCTATGGAATCATTTTCTTCCCTCAGAATATGGATAGCTCTTTGATAATAATCAATCGAATTATTGTGATTACCCATTTGAGAATAAACATCTGCAATGGTAATGTATGCTAAACCTTCTTCGCGGCTGTCTTTTTCTTTAATTGCAATTTCTGCTGCCTGAAAATGACATTGTAAAGCTTCTGTAAAGTCGCCTTTTTCTCTTAGTGCAATTCCTTTATGAGTATACCCAACAAACAAATATTGGGTGGAATCTAATGCTTGAGCAGTCTTTAAGAGTTTTACACTGAAAATTAGTTTTTTTTCAGGGTCTGAATAATTTATAGCTAGTTCTTTCAGAATATTTAACCTGTCCTGTTCTTCAAAGCTGTTCAATGAATAGACTGATTGGAGACTATCTACAATTTTTTGATTCTGACAATAACCACTATAGAAAAAAATAAAAAAAAAGCCCAATATTAAATAGGCTTTTTCTTGTAAATACAATTTTATGTAATGAGAGCTTTTCATCGGAATTAGAACAGGATAATATCATTCATTCACTTGGATTTTTGGATCAATGTGATATTGTTTTTCCTTTCCTTCATGAGTTACGGTGAAAAATAATTTATATTCATAAATTGGTCTGTCTTTTGTATCGTATCTCACTTTTCCAGATACTCTTCTATTATCTTCCAAAGAATCCTTATCAAAAATTATGGTTCCTCTTTTAATTTTAATTTTCTTAATATTAACAATATCTTCATTTGATGAAAGAGAATTTCCTTCCCAGATAATGTTATCTCCTACTTTCGCGATAATTGTAAAATCTTCATTTTTAATTGAATCATGCTGTCCAAAATTACAAGTTTCTTCAATGTTTTTGTTATTTATCTCCTGTGTGTTAACATTAAGTGTAATGATATGGCCATCTTTTGTAATAAGATGTTTTATGGGTTCTCGAACTTGTCCATTACAAGAAGTAATACTAAATGACAATAATACAATGGCAATTAAAATTTGATTAGCTGTTTTCATAATGAGGGGGTTTATGATTTGGTAATACGTTGTTTGTCAAAAGCTAAACTATAAAGATAAGGAAAAAATCAATAAGTAACAATCATTATACAATATATCGTATAGGTATATTAATAGAAATAAAAAGGAAAACAACATATTTAAATTTTGTCGGATATTTCTTTATTTTTTGAAGTTATTAAGTAAATTTACAATAATCATTATTTATAAATTTTAATGTTGTAAACATTTTTATTTTTGTAATTAAATTAGTCAGAATTTCATGTCCCAATATCCTAAAAAGAAACTTGCTCAACTGGTTTTACAACATTGTATTGCCAATGAAATTGAAAATGTAGTGATCTCTCCCGGTTCTCGAAATGCTCCATTGACCATTGGTTTTGTAAATCATCCGAAAATTAATGCATTGAGTATTGTAGATGAACGCAGTGCAGCTTTTTTTGCCTTGGGTGTTGCACAACAAACTCAAAAACCGGTTGCCCTGTTATGCAGTTCGGGTTCGGCATTGTTGAATTATTATCCCGCTATAGCGGAAGCTTTTTACAGTAAAATTCCGTTAATCGTTATCTCGGCAGATCGCCCTGAACATTTGATCGATATTGGAGACGGGCAAACTATCCGTCAGGAAAATGTTTTCGAAAAACATATACTTTTTAGTGTAAATCTTAAAGAAGAGAAATATTTTTTACAGGAAAATAATTCTTTACTTCAGGAGGCATTTTATCTTTCAGAGAATCATTTGGGGCCGGTTCATATCAATGTTCCGTTTGATGAACCACTTTATGAGACATACGGAGAAATTCATGACTTCGATTTTAAGATTGAGAAGAAGAGAGATGTTTTCGAAAACAGTTTGCTCGATGAAATCCCTTTGGAAGTTGAAGAATTACAGGAATTTGCAAGCATATGGAATCATTCTTCCAAAAAGATAGTGTTGATTGGTTCGAACTTTCCTGATAAAATGTTGCAGATCCAACTCGATCATATCATCAAAGATCCTTCTGTTTTGGTTTTTACAGAAACGACTTCGAATCTCTGTCACGATAGGTTTATCAATAGCATAGATCAATTAATATTTTCTTTAAATGATTCTGATTTTATTGATTTACAACCGGATGTATTACTGACACTTGGCGGTATGGTGGTTTCTAAAAGAATAAAACAATTTTTAAGGAAATTTCAGCCGAAACATCACTGGCATATTGATAAGATAAATGCACCTGATACATACCATTGTTTAAGTCATCATTTCAAGGTTTCACCACAGTTGTTCTTTAGTCAGTTTTTCTTTTTGACAAAAAATCATGAAAGTGATTATCAAAAAAAATATTTGAAATTAAAAGAATTCAGATTGGAAAAGCATAAAGGATTTTTAGATAAAACCCCTTTTTCCGACTTGAAAGTATTTGATATTATCTTAAGGGGTTTACCGGATAAAATTCACTTACAACTATCAAACAGTTCTATTATTCGCTATTCACAATTGTTTAATTTACAATCATCACTCCAGGTTTTTTGTAATCGTGGTACAAGTGGAATCGACGGCAGTGGTTCTACAGCAGTTGGTGCAGCCTATGCCCAGGACAGACAAACGGTTTTTATCACAGGTGATATCAGCTTTTTTTATGATAGCAATGCACTGTGGAATAAATATCTAAAAAATGATCTTAGAATTATCCTTATCAATAATTCGGGAGGTGGAATTTTTAGATTTATACCCGGCCCACAGTCCAGCAATGCTTTAGATTATTTTGAAACTCCGCACCAATTAAATGCAACTTCTTTATGCCAAATGTACGGGTTGAATTATAATTCGGTTAATAATGAAAAAGAGTTGAATGAGCAGCTTCGGACTTTCTATCAAAGTTCTGACAAATCTAAATTACTCGAAATTTTTACTCCTTCTGAAATAAATGCAGAAGTTTTAAAAAACTATTTTTTAAATTTTAAATAATAGTAATGGAACTCTATGTAAAATGATTAAAAAACATCAAATACTTTTTTTTGTATTAAACATCAATAAATTATCAACTTCTCAATTTTTTACTTCTATTAGGTTGTGAAGTAGAAGTAAAACAAATAAATGATTAATTTGTTATATAGTGAGGAGTCTAATCTGTATTAATTTGATCAGTAAATATAAAATTATGTGTTTGCCCTTGTATTCAGGTTGATTTTTCGTAATTTTAAATAGAAAATCAGTAACTAAGAAAAGAAATTAACTATTTTCTTTTTATCGGTTAATATATTGAAGACTAAAAGATTGTTGAATTTTTTTATTTATATCTTTTTGATTCTTTTACAGTATCTAATTTATTTAGATCACTTATCTAAAATTAACTTAAAACATATCAAAATGACTCCTCAAATATTTATTTCTATCCTTATAGGATTAGTATTTCTTGCCGGTATACGTATTATTTTTGAATATAAAAGAGCGTTAAAGTTCAGATTTGGAAAATACGTCAAAACCTTAAACCCTGGTTTTAGATGGGTTATTCCTCTGATTGAAACCATTCAGGTTGTTGATATTCGTGTCATTACCATAAATGTTGTATCACAAGAAGTAATGACTTCAGACAATGTACCATGTAGTATCGATGGTGTTGTATTCTTTAAGATAAATAATCCTGAAAAAGCAGTTTTAGAGGTTGAAGAATATTCATTTGCAATAACACAATTATCTCAAGCTGCCTTACGAGATGTTTGTGGAAAAGTAGAATTAGATACTATTTTATCCAAACGGGAAGAAATGGGTAAGAATATAAAAACCATTGTTGAAATTGAAACCAGTGAATGGGGTATTGATATTATTGATGTAAAAATAAAAGATATTCAATTACCTGAAAATATGAAACGCATGATGGCTAATCAGGCTGAAGCAGAAAGATCCAGAAGAGCCAGGATAATTCTTGCACTAGCCGAAGAGCAAGCTGCCGGTAAATTACTCGAAGCAGGTAAGCTGATTGATCAATCACCTTCGGCAATCAAACTTCGGCTTTATCAAACACTGGCAAATATTGCTTCTGAAAAGAATTCAACTATTCTTTTCCCATTTCCGGAAGAGGTATTGCCAAGGGATTCAAAAAAAACCAATGAAGTAGGTTAGAAAATTTCTCGAAATTTTTACTCCTTCAGAAATAAATGCTGAAGTTTTAAAAAACCTATTTAAGTCTTTAAAATAAGGTGGTTGCTTTTGTTATTATATTTGATTAAATTTGATTAGAATATTATTAACCAATCTAAACCTTAAAATTATGAGTAGAGAAGAGCATGTAGCTTTAAGCGCAAAACAATTAAAAGAAAAATGTAATATTGACGCAGATATGACCTTACTGGATACTATTGCTAAAGGTTTGGGGATTGCTGCAATGGGAGGTGATGCTTCTTTGGTGGCAGGTAATCAGGAAACTGAATTACAAACAATTAAAGATAGTTTTTTAAAAGGTAAATTAGGGTTGTCAGATGGAGACGATCTTGATGGAGCAATCACAAAAGTAAACGAAATGTTAGGAGAGTCAAATCCACAGAAACAAAGAGCAGCTTTCTATTATTTGCTGGCAAAACATTTTAATAAAACTTTGTAATGAAAAGTTAAAAAAAAAGCTCCGAATCCGGAGCTTTTTTTTAATAAATTTTATATATCCAACTTGTCTTTAACTTCTTCTGGAATAGCATCTTTATGGATCATTATCGAAATTGATTTTAACTCCATATAAGCTTTTGAAATATATACATAGCCTCCATATACGAAATCAGTACCCCAGGAATTTTTAACTTTATAATATTTATTGCCTTTTTGATCTTTTGCAATTCCGGTAATATGCATTAAGTGGTCGTCTGTTGTATTATAATTTTCAAATTCCGCTTGACGAAATTCAGGTGTAACCTCTAATTCATCAACAATTTCGGTTAATCCTTTTTGAATATCTTCAGCTTTTTTTGGTATGAATGAGACCCCGGTTTTTCTTGAATATGAAGGTTCGGAATAGTCAATATCCAATTCAACTGTGTAGCCATTTTTTAATGCCGAATCCAGAACATTCATGTAAATATCCATGGGTAAGTTATAAAAAGAACCATAAGAGAAATTATCAGGAATATCTAAAATAAATTCTGAATAATATGGTTGATGCATAAAAGAAGTTAGCGTAATATAATCTCTTGGATCTAACTTAGTCATTTTCAAAAACTCCATCGGAGTGTATGTTTTACCTTGATATGTAAATGATTCAGGGGGCAATCCGATTTTTTTATCTAAAATTGTTTTACTTGGTGTTTTCCAATCTGTTACAGTAGAGTCTTTTGCAATAAATTTATCCAGTATTGATTTTAGTTCTGGAATTAAATCTGAATGGTCATAATTTATTGACTGTCCGAATAAACCTGTAAAAGCTTCTTGGGGAACTAATCCGTTTTTTTGAATAGCGTTCATTACATCATGGGCCAAGCCACCTTCACTAAATTGCGCTTTTCCCTGGCGCATTACATAGTTCCATGTTTTATCATCGTAGGTTGTCCTAACTGAGTACATCTCGGAAATATCAATTTTTTTTCCTGAGATTCGTTCAATTTCAGATTCTATAAATGAGGAGGATGAAAAACTCCAGCAGGTACCGGTTTTCCCCTGACTTTTTACATTGGAAGCATTAAGGTCAATAACCGGTGTAAATTCATATTGTGCTGATAAATGGAATGTGCTTGTAAGAAATAATAAGATTAATACTATATTTTTCATGTTACCTTTTTTAATAATTAAGGAAACAAATGTATATTTTTATTATTAAACTAAAAATCTTAATTCTTAAATTTTTAATCCTGATTATCTTTTTCAGGATCTTCTTCGGGAGCCGCATCTTTAGGAGCTTCTTCTTCAGTATCTTCCCCAACAGGGAAGCCTAATTTTTGTGCACGGCGTTTATCTAAAACACGTTCGATATTTTCGTAATAGGCATCGGCATTTTCTCTGTCAGAACCAATTTTAGCATACCCATTCTTGTAGTATTTTAAGGCCTTTTTGTAGTCATAACCGGTTTCGTAATATAAACCAATATAATAGTCTCCTAAAGGTGAATCCGGATATAGTCGATTGATCATTTTTCCGAATTCTTCGAGATAATCTCCATTGTCTTTATCGATAATGATGGATTCTAATCGATATACATCCTGTTCTCTGATTTTTTTATTTGAACCGAAGAAATATTCAATTTCAACATATTTTCTTTCCAGGTATGCAATAGCTTCGGGAGGAGAAAGTTCTGCAATTTCTGAATCGAATTCTTCTATGGATATTGCTCCGAACATTTCAAAAATAAAACCTAAAGAACTAGCTATACCTTGCCCTATCGAAGCTGTTTTACTTGTGTTTTCAAAATTATCGAATTTATAGTTAAAGTCGTGAATTTCAGATAACTTCAGTAGGTTATTAACTTCATTGATCTTTGTTCTCCTCTTTTTGGAATTGTAATTTCCTGAGCATGTATAATAAAATACAATATCGGATAAGTTTTGTGTTTTCGCTTCCAGTTTTTCAGCTATATTATCAGCATAACTTGCATTAAGGTTAACATAGGCATTAAAAGGTGGGTATGTATCTATAAAAAAGTAATTAGCGAAATTGGCAGTTAATGTATTGCCTACTATTGTTTTAAATAGCGACGTTCTGTAATTGTCATCGATAAAAGGAAGTAATTCATCAACAACAAACCCGTAGAATTTAGCACTGTCTTCATTTGGTAAACCTGTATCTGTACTATAATCACAATCAGAATTACGCTCTTTATTTTGATTTTGAAGTATTCCAACAATGATTTGTTCCGGAGCTTCATCCACAGCAGCAAACATCTTTGAATTTGCTACATATACATCAAATAAAACTTCAGCATCAAAAACAACTGCAACAGGATAGGTGTTTTCCTTGTTTTCCTCGTAGGATGCCGGTAAATATATTTTTATAATCCTTTCGGTATTTAATTGGCTGGAATTGAATTTTTTATAGGCAACATTGTCTTGTGCAAAACTGATAGTTGAAATTAGAAGGAATAATAGTGCTGTTCGTTTCATTTGATTTATGTTTTCAGATAGTTTAATCGATTTTAAAAGATGCTTTGTTTAGTGCTTAGTAGAAAACATAGTAAAAATAATTCATTTTATTAAATTAGTCTGTTTTCAATTAATCACTATGTAGAAAAATTGTTAATTTCGCTACACCATTAAATATTTAGAACGAAAGAATATAATAAATATTTTATAAAAATTAAAAAATGAAAAAACCAGTTTGGAAAACCGCGATAGAATTTGAAGATATTACTTATAAAAAGTGTGACGGAGTTGCTCGAATAGCATTTAATCGCCCTGATGTAAGAAATGCTTTCAGGCCAAAAACCACTAAGGAATTATATGATGCATTTTATGATGCTCAGGAAGACGTGAATATTGGTGTAGTTTTGCTTACTGCCGAAGGGCCGTCTTCAAAAGACGGTGTGTATTCTTTTTGCAGCGGAGGGGATCAAAAAGCCAGAGGGCATCAGGGCTATGTTGGTGAAGATGGTTATCACAGGTTAAATATTTTAGAGGTTCAGCGCTTAATCAGATTTATGCCAAAAGCTGTAATTGCCGTTGTTCCCGGTTGGGCTGTTGGTGGCGGACATAGTTTACATGTTGTCTGTGATATGACCCTGGCCAGTAAAGAACACGCAATATTTAAACAAACTGATGCAGATGTTACAAGTTTTGATGGTGGGTATGGTTCGGCATATTTAGCAAAGATGGTAGGACAGAAAAAAGCTCGTGAAATTTTCTTTTTAGGAAGAAATTATTCTGCTCAGGAAGCTTTTGAAATGGGGATGGTCAACGCCGTTGTTCCACATGATGAGTTAGAAGATACTGCATATAGATGGGCACAGGAAATATTAGCAAAATCTCCAACATCAATAAAAATGCTCAAATTCGCCATGAATTTAACCGATGACGGTATGGTGGGACAGCAGGTCTTTGCAGGTGAGGCTACCCGATTGGCCTATATGACCGATGAAGCTAAAGAAGGAAGAAATGCTTTTTTGGAAAAAAGAAAACCAAACTTTGAGAAAAAGTGGATACCTTAAAAGAAGTAAGAAGTAAGAAGTAAGAAGTAAGAAGTAAGAAGTAAGAAGTAAGAAGTAAGAAGTAAGAAGTAAGAAGTGAGAAGTGAGACAGAAGCCCAGGATCGGAAGTGATAGATGTTATTCTTTGCGAAACTTTTTGTAAATATTTTCGAACCTTTGCGTGATAAAATAGTATAAATATTAATAAAAGAGTAAACAAAAATCAGGACGAGTCAAAGATAATATTTAATGATTAATACATACTATCAACCCATTACCATTAACCTTTAACCTTTAACCATTAACCAATAACCAAATTACATGAAAATAATCTGTATAGGTAGAAACTACACCGAACATATAAAAGAATTGGCAAATGAAAAGCCCGAAGATCCGGTAATCTTTATAAAACCGGATTCTTCCATTTTGTTAAAGAACAACCCGTTTGTGATACCGCCATTTTCTGATAATGTGCATTATGAAGTGGAGGTCTTGGTAAAGATCAATAGGATTGGCAAGCATATCAGTAAAAAATTTGCACCTAAATATTATGACGAAATTGGCCTTGGAATCGACTTTACTGCGCGTGATCTTCAAAGCAAACTGAAAGAAAAAGGATTGCCATGGGAAAAAGCAAAAGCCTTTGATGGTAGTTCTGTAATTGGGAAATTCTATCCAAAAAATAATTTTGATCTGGATAATTTACAATTCAAATTATTTAAAAATGATGAATTAGTTCAGGATGGAAATACTGCTAATATGTTGTGGAAAATTGATGAGATCATCTCTTATGTTTCTCAATTTTTTACTTTAAAGATTGGCGATATTATTTTTACCGGTACACCGGCCGGGGTAGGTAAGGTGAATCCGGGTGATGTATTGTTGGGGAAACTTGAGGCTGAAGATGCTTTTAGTATTAATATTAGATGATTCTACCGTTAAATAACACTACAAAATAATGTTTCAAGCTTATATTTAGAAATAAAAACCAAACACATACTATACATAATAATATATTACAAAAATTACACCACTACATGTATAATCATAAATAACACTATATTAAGTGTTTAAAACATTTCACATACACTACATCAAAAATTTAAAAATAACCATGTGACTTTTATCACCTTTCTGAGTGCTACATAAGATGTATTTTTGCGCTATAATATTATATAAAGTGTAAGAATAATGATTAATATTTTTAAAACATCAAAATCTGTAGCATTAAGTATTGATGAATTTTTTGATAAAGTAGATCTGGGAACCTTAAATTTTAAAAAAGGAGTAAACAACTATATTGATGGTAATCATAGTGAGTTTAAGCAAAATTTAAAATCAATTAGTGTTTTAGAGCAGGAGGCCGATACTATTCAAAGAAAGATCGAGAATGATTTTTATTTACACTCATTAATGCCAAACTACTCCAGTGATATTTTAAATCTATTGGAAAGTGTAGATGATATTATAGATATGTCAAAAGATGTTTTAAGTCAGTTTGACGTAGAAACACCACATATACCCGAAGCGATTAAAAAAGATTACGCAGAATTAGTAAATTTTTCTGCAAAATCTGTAGAAAATGTTTTACCTGCAGCCAGAATATTCTTCACACAACCGGATAAAGTTAAAGATAGTATTCAGAAAGTATTATTTTATCATAGAGAGACAGATACTTTATCTACTAACATCAAACGTAAAATATTTCAGGAATTTGACACTTTAAAATTAAGTGAAAAATTACACCTTAGATATTTTGCATTGCACATTGAACAAGTTTCTGATGTAGCAAAAGATGTTGCACAGCAATTATCTTCTTTGGTTATAAAAATTAAAATGTAAATTTTTACAATCAGCTAAAGTATGTTTCTATTTTTTTTAACAAGCGGATTATTTTTAGGATGGACCTTAGGTGCCAATGATGCTTCCAATGTATTTGGATCTGCGGTTGGGTCCAAGATGATAAAATTTAAGCAGGCAGCTATTATCGCCTCTATTTTTGTAGTATTAGGAGCTGTATTACAAGGAGCCGGTGGTTCACATACATTAGGTAAGCTTGGTTCGGTTGATGCTCTGGGGGGAGCATTTACCGTTGCCCTGGCTGCTGGTTTTTCAGTCTTTTGGATGACTAAATTAAAGCTTCCTGTTTCAACTTCACAAGCAGTGGTTGGTGCTATTATAGGTTGGAACTTCTTTACGCATAACCCAACGGATATGAATTCTTTAACCAAAATTGTTACAACCTGGGTTTCAGGTCCGATTTTAGGTGGAATTTTTGCTGTTTTACTGTTTTTATTATTAGAATTTATTTTAAAGAAGAGTAAAATTCATTTGATAAGACTAGATGCATATATTAAGTATGCACTGTTAATTGTTGGTGCATTTGGATCTTATAGTTTGGGGGCAAATAATATTGCAAATGTTGTTGGTGTATTTGTACCATCAGCTCCAAATATTACCCTTGATTTTGGTTTCTTTTCTCTTGATGGAACACAATTGCTCTTTATGGCAGGTGGTATTTCTATAGCAGTAGGAATTATGACCTATTCTAAAAAAGTGATGATGACGGTAGGTAATTCACTAATGAAACTAAATGCAGAAACCGCAATTGTTGTAGTATTAGCACATTCATTGGTCTTATTTGTTTTCTCTTCACAAAGTTTATCCAACCTTTTTGTAAACATAGGGTTGCCTCCAATTCCTATGGTTCCGGTTTCGAGTTCACAGGCAATTGTTGGAGCTATTTTAGGGATCGGGATTTTAAAAGGAGGTAAAAATATTCAATTGAATGTTATTGGAAAAATTGCCACAGGATGGGTGATTACCCCAATTATTGCAGGTTTGATCTCTTTCTTTGCATTATTCTTTATGAGTAATGTGTTTAATTTACAGGTTTCTCAAAACCCGTCAAAATTTGTAAAAGGGGATGTTTTTGTTAAAGATGCTTCTGATGATACTAAAACTAAGATCATCGAACATATTGACTCAGTTAAAGTACCGGCAACTACTGTAAACTTATACAAGCCGGTTGTGGTAGTAATAATCTTGCTACTTCTTTCACTATTGATCTATCAGTTATATATTATCTACAAACTCAAAGAGAAAGATATTATCGATGAAGAGGAAGACAGTATTCAAAAGTATAATGCGCAGCAGGTTCTATTGGAAAACGAATTAAAACTTGCACATGACGCCAAGGAAAAACTGGAAAAAGAGATAGAAAGCAGGGAAAAAGAACAGAAGAAAATTGCACTTAGTATTATAAGGAAAAATGAAATATTTTCAAAGTTAAAAGCAGAAATTGAATTAATCAAATCAAAACCGGAGGAAACTTTAAAATTTAATGATTTGAATACTCTTAAAGTCTTAATTTTAGATAATCTAAATCTTGAAAAAGAAAGAAAATCTTTAGATAAATATATTAAAGATCTTAACAACGAGTTCTTTCAAAATCTTGAAAAAAATTACCCCGGACTTACTGATAATGAAAAAAAATTATGTTCTTTACTGAGGTTAAAATTAACCTCAAAAGAGATATCATCTATCTTAAATATAAGCCCTAAGAGTGTAGAGGTGAACAGGTATAGATTACGTAAAAAAATGGGAATTGGAAAAGAGGAAAAGCTTTCAAAAATTATAAGAAAATTATAACATTGAATTAATATTAAACACAATTATATAAATTAATTACAAATGAGAAATAAATTTTACACATTAGTAGTGGCATTTGTCCTTTACAGTATTGGATCAAGTGCCCAGGAGGTTAAAAACGACTCTGTAAGGTATAATCAGTATGGTCAAAAAGTTACCGCTTTACCATTAGAAACAGAGGCGCAAGACGGTTTTATTAAATGGAGATCTG
>JBDLIB010000066.1:0-15284 GCA_039715085.1 Bacteroidota bacterium
TGTAAATTTTGAAAAGCAGGGAACTATAGGGATAGTTAATGAGAAAGGAGAAGCTTCTCTTTTTGCAACCTTGCCAAAAGGAAGTATAGGTAATGGAATTCGATTTGATAAGGATGATAATATGTATATAGCTGATTATACAAAGCACAATATTCTTAAGATCAGGGAAGGCACGAAAGATGCTGTGGTCTTTGCTCATGATTCTACAGCAAACCAGCCTAACGATTTAGCTATTTCTCCTGATGGAACCTTGTATGCAAGTGATCCGGATTGGAATAATAATTCGGGGAAGCTCTGGAAGATCAATAAAGATGGATTTCATCTAATAGAATCTGATATGGGAACTACTAATGGAATTGAAGTCAGCAATGATGGAAAACAATTATATGTAAATGAATCTGTTCAGAGAAAAATCTGGGTTTATAATATTGATGAAAAAGGAGATATTCATAACAAACAATTGTTTTATTCTTTTGATGATTTTGGACTGGATGGAATGCGATGTGATACTAAAGGAAATTTATATGTTTGCAGATACGATGCAGGTAAAATTATAGTAATTGATCCAAAAGGAAACTTAATTCGTGAAATTCAATTAAAAGGTAGGAAACCGACTAATATTACATTTGGAGGTAAAAATAAAAAGCAATGTTTTGTTACGATTGCAGACAGAGGTTGTATAGAATCTTTTTATGCAGAATTCTCCGGTAAGAATTTCTAAAAGATAATATAATCCATAAAATTATGCGTCTTAATTGTTAATTCAATAATATCGCAAACGTTTTCGGTAAAATCTGATATTTTTTTATAAAAAAAGGATATAAATTTTTACTTTTGTACGGCTTTATAAAAAAATATGAAAAAATATATAAAAAAAATAGCGGTAATTACATCAGGTGGTGATGCACCCGGTATGAATGCCGCACTAAGAGCAGTTGTTAGATCAGCATCTTACTATAAAATTGAATGTGTTGGCGTTTACAGAGGTTATGAAGGGTTGATAGAAGGTGATTTTATAAAAATGGATGCACGAAGTGTTCATCACATTATACAAAAAGGAGGCACTGTATTAAAATCAGCTCGATCTGAAGATTTTAGAACGATTGAAGGTAGAAAAAGAGCTCATGAAAATTTAATAAAAGAAGAGATAGATGCTTTAGTAATCATTGGAGGAGATGGAACTTTTACAGGAGGTATGATATTTAATAAAGAATATCAATTCCCGGTAATAGGGATACCCGGAACCATAGACAATGACATTTTTGGTACAGACTATACAGTTGGTTATGACACTGCGTTGAATACTGCTCTTGAAGTAATTGATAAGATTAGAGATACTGCAAGTTCGCACAACCGTTTATTCTTTATAGAAGTAATGGGGCGTGATGCAGGATTTATAGCTTTAAATACAGGTTTAGGAGCCGGTGCTGAAGAAATTTTAATTCCGGAAGAAGATATGGGGCTTGAGCGACTTTTAAATTCATTAGAGCACAGTCGTCGTTCCGGGAAATCTTCAAGTATTGTTGTAGTTGCCGAAGGAGATAAATCAGGTAAAAATGTTTATGAATTAGCATCATATGTGGAGGAGAATCTTCCTCAATATGATGTTAGAGTTTCTGTTTTAGGCCATATGCAACGAGGAGGATCACCTAGTTGTTTCGACAGGGTGCTGGCAAGTAGAATGGGTGTTAAGGCTGTTGAGTTATTATTAGATGGAAAATCTAATTTAATGGTAGGAGTTCAAAATAATAAAATGGTAACGGTTGAATTGGATAAAGCAATCAAAGAAAACCCTTCCATTGACAAAGAGATTTTAAGAATATCAGATATATTGACTACATAAATTTTAAATTAAAAGGATTATGATTAAAATTGGAATTAACGGATTCGGAAGAATTGGAAGACTGGCATTCAGAATTGCTGCTCAAAGAGACAATGTACAAGTTGTAGGTATCAACGATCTATTAGATGTAGATTATTTGGCTTACATGTTAAAATATGATTCTGTTCACGGACAATTTGACGGTGAAGTAGAAGTAAAAGATGGTAAATTAATTGTAAACGGTAAAGAAGTAAGAATTACTGCTGAAAGAAATCCTGAAGATTTAAAATGGGATGAAATAGGTGCAGAATATGTGATTGAAGCAACCGGACTATTTACTGCTAAGGAAAAAGCTGCAATGCATGTAACTGCGGGAGCTAAAAAAGTTATTATTTCTGCTCCATCTCCGGATGCACCGATGTTCGTTATGGGAGTAAACCACAAAGAATTAAAGGCTGATGAAGCTATATTTTCAAATGCATCATGTACAACAAACTGTTTGGCTCCTATAGCTAAAGTTTTACATGATAACTTTGAAATTACTGAAGGTTTGATGACGACTATCCACGCTACAACTGCAACGCAAAAAACAGTTGACGGGCCATCATTAAAAGATTGGAGAGGTGGTAGAGCTGCTATTCACAACATTATTCCTTCTTCTACAGGTGCTGCAAAAGCTGTAGGAAAAGTTATTCCTTCATTAAACGGAAAGTTAACAGGTATGTCATTCAGAGTTCCAACCATGGATGTTTCTGTTGTTGATCTTACAGTTAATTTAGGTAAAAAAGCTACTTACGAAGAGGTTTGTAAAGTGATGAAAGAAGCTTCAGAAGGTGAATTAAAAGGAATTTTAGGTTATACCGAAGAATTGGTAGTTTCTCAGGATTTTGTAGGAGAACCAAGAACATCAGTATTTGATGCTAAAGCAGGAATTGCTTTAACCGATAACTTTATCAAAGTTGTTTCCTGGTATGATAATGAATATGGATATTCAACAAAAATTGTTGATCTGTTAGAATATTCTGCTTCTTTATAATTAAGGACAATACATATTTTATAGAAACCCACAGCATTTGTTGTGGGTTTTTTGCTTTTAGTTTGAGCTTATTATTAATGCATCGCTTTAGTTTCTAAAATCTTCAAGCAACAAGCAACAAATGACAAATAATTTTTGGTGCTTACTAAACGAATTTTATTCGCAACAAAACCTATGGGCTTGCAGTTCATGGTGGTTTAGTTTAAAATGCGTTTGCCGAGCTGTTTAAGGTGTATTTTCCTCTTTTTTTCTAATTAACAGTATATTGGCAACAGGTCTTTCTCCCGATTTATCACTAGGATGATTTACAATACCTTTATTATGGATCCACATTGTCGTTGAGCCACCACCATCCAAATTAATAGCGTCTAAACAGCCAATATTTAAGAGAAAATCTTGTAATTCATATAAATTCATGCCTTGGGCATTCGCACTTCTCCCGTCAATAGTGACAAATAATATAGATTCTTCTGTTTTACACAAACAAGTTCTGGGATGCCTGTCAGACACAAATTTTGAATCAAACAAATTGGATTTTTTTGCATTTTGAATCAAAAGCGGACCGGTAAACATTACTGCCTTTTCCTTTTTGGAATTATAATAAAATTCTCCTGATCTTTTTGGGTGTATATCAACCTTCTCATCTTTATAGATTATAATGGCACCATTGATAATAGAATCTGTTATACCCCATTTTAGGTCAGGGTCTAGCGAAGGATTGATAATACTATCATTTATTTCAAGATATGATACACTTCCACCTTCGTCCATGTTGAAGAAATTTCCATTGATAGCAGCAAGAGCATCCTCACTTTTGCCAAAGTAGCTGGTAGTTTTTAAAGCAGAATTGCTATAACCAAAATCTATTTCATAATTATCATCAGGGTTGCTTTGGAGCTTTATAATATTAATTTGTTGTTTACTCTGGTATAATGAATCTGTTACTATCTGAGTATGTTCGAAAGAGGTGTCAGAGGTTTTTTGAAGAGGTAATTTGTTACTCTTACAGCCTAAATTTAGAATTAATAAGCCTGTAAAAATAAAAAGTATCCAACGATTTGCTTTCATACGTTTAAATTTTAGTAATTATATGATAAAAAGTAAATTATAAAATTAAGAACGTATGCAACCGCTACGCTCTCACATTTAAAATTTTAAACATTCCCTTTAGTGAATGTATTTTTAAAATTTATTAATGTTCGTTTCACTTGTTTAAATTTTAGTAATTATTTGTTAATAAATTAATTAAAAAATTGAGAATCCTGAGTATTCGGGACAATCACTTTGCTCTCCCATGATAAATTTAATCATTATCTTTTGTGAAATAATTGATTAATTTTATTTATGCTCGTTTCATTTGTCTTATTTTTTTAATGTTCTGAAATTTATTATAAAATTAGCAAATGTTTTTTTAAATTTACAATGGTTTATGATGATCCGAAGGTTAATTTTTGGAAGTAATTTGAGTACATTCGGAAAATTCATATATATTTAAATTTTAAACTTTGATTACTAATTTTTATAAATAATATTTATCATATGGCTAATACAAAAAAAATAAAAGGTGTAATTGCAATTTTAACAGGTGGAGGTGATGTTCCGGGGCTTAACCCTGCAATTCGCGCTATAACCATTAGAGCAAACAGAGAAGGATATAAAGTAATTGGTTTGCGTCGTGGATGGGCTGGTATAACTGAAATTATAAGAGATAAAAAATTTGATAACAGCAATAATTTTTTAATTCTCACAAATGATATTGTTAACAAAGCCGGCCGTACCGGAGGAACTTTTTTGCATTCTTCAAGGACACGACCAAGTCATATGCCAAAAGATAAAGTTCCCGAGCATTTAAAATCATCATATAATGAAGAGTTCAATGATTTAACTCCGGAGATAATAAAAAACTTAGAATGGTTGGGAGTTGATTATTTAATTCCAATTGGAGGAGACGATACCCTAAGTTATGGAGTTCGCCTATACAAAGAAGGTGTAAAAGTAGTTGCTATTCCAAAAACTATGGATAACGATGTTCCGGGTACGGATTACTGTATTGGTTTTAGTACTTGCGTAACAAGAACCATATCGATGACCAACAATTTAAGAACATCTGCCGGTTCTCATGAGCGAATATTGGTAATGGAAGTGTTTGGCAGGTATGCCGGATTTACTGCTATGTTGCCAACTATGGCAGGTTCAGCTAACAGGTGTGTTATTCCCGAACATAAATTTGATATAGAACATTTAACTGAATTACTTGTACAGGACAGGAATAATAATGCAAGTAAATATTCTGTAGTACTTGCATCTGAAGGTTCTATGTTCCAGGGTGGAGAGATGGTTTTTCAAAATGCTGAAAAAGATATGTTTGGCCATGCAAAATTAGGAGGAGTAGGAGATTTGATCTCATCTGAAATTAAAAGTAACACGGCTAAATTTAACAATGGCCAAACCATAAATATTATTAACCAAAAACTTGGTTATCTTGTTAGAGGAGGTGACCCCGATGCTGTTGATTCAATTGTGCCGATGGCATTTGGAAATTTAGCACTTGACCTGATACTCGGTGGGTTCCATGGCCGTTTGGTAGTACTTAAAAACGGTAGGTATGATGATGTTCCTTTAGAAGTTGTTACCAGCACATCAAAGATAGTTAATGTGGATAAATATTATAATATTGAACGATTAAGACCTCATTATCACAGATTTGAGATGAAACCTTTGTTCTTAATGGCTGCTGGCGGATAACGATTAATTTTGATTAAAAGATCAAAGGCTGTTTGAAAATATCTTTCAAACAGCCTTTTTTTGGTGTCCAAAAAAACGAAGTTTATTTTTTAAACCACATAGGCACATAGTTATCATAGTATATATTCTTTTAGCATAAAGAACATATCATAGATTTATTAGAAAATCTTTTTAATAATCCTTAAATTGTGTGTGTGTCTTTTGGTATCGATATTAAAAATTCCACTCTGATCAAGCCTGTCTATTCTTACTTTTCCATGACAATGAATGATATGATTGTTGTGAAGAATAATTCCAACATGGATAATATTTCCTTCTTCATCATCAAAAAATGCAAGATCACCAGCTTCACTTTCTTCGATAAAACTTAAAACTTCTCCCTGTCCGGCTTGCTGATGTGCATCGCGGTACAAAAAATGTCCGTTAATTCTATATGCCATTTGTGTAAAGCCGGAGCAATCAAGTCCGAATGGAGTTTTTCCTCCCCATAAAAAAGGAGAATTCAAGTAGAGATAAGCCGTTTTAACAATTTCACTCTTTGTGTAAACACCTGTTTTATTTTCTCCTTCAAAATGAAATTCTTTATTATTGATATTAAAAGTATTTTGCTGAAGAAGTGGGAGAGAAGCCCCGAGTGAAATCGTTGTAAGTAAATTGTTTTTTTCTGAAAGAAAACTTACCAATTCATCTGTGTAGATTACATCAGAATTGGAAATCTGTAAATAAAATTCTTCGTTTAATTCTTCTATTTGATTTTTTAATACCCAACCTTGATAGTTATCGTAATCACATTCAATTTGAAGCCAGTGCTTTTCGGAACGTATAATTCTGAATGTTTCACCAAACAAAATTTGTGAAACCAATTCACTTTTATTATCTGCTTCTTTCCGTAAAGGGATAGCATTTAAAACACAAATTCCGGATTTCATTCAATATTTTTTATACTCAAAAGTCTTTATGTCTAAAATCTATAGTCTTTCAATTCCCATAATGAGTTGTCTGACTAATATTTGTTTAGTAAGAAATCCTTGTCAAACTATTAAAATCTGACAGGAAACTTCAGACTTATGCATTTGGGATTCTGACTCTTTTTTTCTCAATACTCAATACTAATTACTCAGTACTATTTTACATTTTCAATCACCATTGCGCTGGCACCACCACCACCATTACAGATACCGGCACCACCAATTTTGGCATTGTTTTGTTTTAAAACATTGATCAGGGTAACGATAATTCTTGCACCTGAGCAACCCAGAGGGTGGCCTAAGGAAACAGCACCACCGTTAACATTAACTCTCTCTGCATCTAGGTTCAATATTTTAATATTTGCTAATCCAACTACTGAAAATGCTTCGTTTAATTCCCAATAATCAACTTCATTTTGTTCAATATCAGCTTTTTTCAATGCAAGAGGAATTGCTTTTGCAGGTGCAGTTGTAAACCATTCGGGTTCTTGGGCAGCATCTGCATATCCTTTTATGACAGCAAGAGGTTTTAAACCTAATTCCTCGGCTTTTTCCTTACTCATCAATACCAAAGCAGCAGCTCCGTCATTTATAGTTGATGCATTTGCAGCAGTTACAGTCCCTTCTTTTGAAAATACCGGGCGAAGATTTGGAATTTTTTCCAACTTTACATTTTTAAATTCTTCGTCTTCTTTTACTATGATTGGTTCGCCTCTTCGTTGTGGAACTTCAACAGGAATAGTTTCTTCATCAAATTTCCCTGTTTCCCATGCTTTCGCCGAACGGCTATAAGATTGTATAGCAAAATTATCCTGGTCTTCACGAGTGAAATCCTCTTCGTTGGCACACAGATCACCACAGGTGCCCATGTGTTTCCCATCGTAAACATTGGTCAGGCCATCTTTTAAAAGGCCATCTTCCAAAACGATATTTCCCAATTTTTGGCCATTACGCCCCTGATGATAAAAAGGTATCTGACTCATATTTTCCATACCCCCGGCTATAACAATTTCAGCATCACCACATTTAATTGCCTGTGCTGCAAAAGAAATTGCCTTCATCCCCGAAGCACAGACCTTATTCACCGTTGTACACGGAACAGAATATGGTAATCCTGCAAAAACAGCTGCCTGGCGGGCAGGGGCCTGTCCAACACCGGCTTGTACCACATTACCCATAAACACTTCATCAACTATATTTGGATCAAGGTTAATTTTATTTATTGCGCCTTTAATGGCTGTGGCACCCAATTTTGCTGCCGGAATACTTGATAGACTTCCCATAAAGCTACCCATTGGCGTACGAACTGCCGATACAATCACAACTTCTTTACCCATAATTATTTGTTTATATTTTCTTTAATGCTAATGTAATTATTTTTGGTGAATTATACTTGAAATTTAAATTCGGATTTTATATTGCTATGAAATTCTTACATTTGAAAATCAATTAGACAATATGAAGGATTTTCTTAATAAATATTACCAAAATCACGCTTTTATTTACAAGGCTTTATTATTTATTATTACCACTATTTTTATCGTATATCTGTTTCCAAAAGGGGGACAATTTAAATATCATTTTCAAAAAGGAAAACCCTGGCAATATGACAATTTATATGCCCCTTTTGATTTTGCTATTCAGAAATCAGAAGAAGATCTTAAAAAAGAATCAGAAGAAATCGAAGCAAATAAGCAACTTTTTTTTGTAGTTAAAGAGGAAATAATAGATAAAGTTAAAGAGGAGTACAATAAAAAAATTGAATTTATATTACAAGATTCTGCAGCACTAAAATTTTCCAAAAATCGTTTAAAGAGATTTGGGTCAAAATATATAGATCAAGCTTATAAAATTGGATTTTTAAATAAAGCTGATAACCCGAAGATTCAGGAAAACAAATTGATTATACTAAGAAGGGGTAATATTGGCGAGGATATTTTATCAGATAAGTTGTTAACTACCGAAAAACTGGTTCCTTCCATTCAGAAGTATTTTAATAGAAGCGGATATAAAACATTAGAAGAGAATTTTGTATCCTTATATTTTGAAATTTTAGTACCAAATGTGTTTTATGATGAGGTGTTAACACAAAAGGTTGTAGATGATAATTTAAAAAACAGGTCGTTTACAAAAGGAATGGTCTCAGAGAATGTTAGGGTTATTGCAAAAGGTGATCTGGTCGATAATGAAAAATTCGAAATATTAACTTCTTTAAAGAAAGAATACGATACCCAATTGTGGAGCGATTCAAATTATAACTGGATCGTTTTTGGTTATACGGTATTAGTAGCCATGGTGCTTCTAATGCTCTTTTTGTTTTTATATAAATACCGTCCGGAAATATTTGAGAATAACACAAAAATCACGTTTATCTTTTTCAATGTTATCCTAATGGTTTTGTTGGTAACCATTGTTCAAAAATACTGGGTGGGTTATATTTATGTGGTGCCAATAATTATTTTACCTATTGTTTTAAAAGCCTTTTTTGATGCCAGATTAGGACTTTTTACACATGTCTCAACCGTTTTACTTTTAGGGTTTATTGTGCCAAATAGTTTTGAGTTTATATTCTTGCAGATCATTGCCGGGATGGTTACAATATTAACGGTTTCTGAATTGCACAGGCGGGCAAATTTATTTGTTTCTATAGCAAAGATCACTTTGGTTTATGTTGTTTCTTATATTGCTTTTTCAATTATACAAAATGGTAATGCACAGCATTTAAACTGGGGTTATTTTGGACTGTTTGCTCTAAACGGAGTATTGGCATTTCTATCCTTATTCCTGATTTTAATTTACGAAAAGATCTTTGGATTGGTTTCAGATGTATCTTTATTGGAATTATCAAACACAAACTCGAGATTATTACGTGAATTAAACGAAAAAGCACCGGGAACTTTTCAGCACTCTATGCAGGTTGCAAATTTGGCTGAAGCTTCTGCTAATGAAATAGGAGCCAATGCAATGCTAGTGAGAACAGGAGCTCTATATCACGACATAGGTAAAATAATGAATCCAATGTATTTTACTGAAAACCAATCAACCAGTGTCAATCCACATGATGATCTATCACCAAAAGATTCTGCCGAAATTATTATTAATCACGTAATTAAAGGTATTGAAATAGCAAAGAAGAATGGTTTACCCGATAGAGTAATAGATTTTATCAGAACGCATCACGGCACTAATACAGTTTATTACTTTTATAAATTGGAAGAAAAATTCGGACATGAAGCTGTAAATGAAGAAGATTTTAAATACCCCGGGCCAATTCCTTTTTCCAAAGAAACAGCAATCCTGATGATGTGTGATGCAAGTGAGGCAGCTTCTAAAAGTATTAAGGAGCCTACTGCAATTTTGATAGATGAATTGGTTGAGAAAGTAATTGACGGGCAAATGAAAAAAGGCCAGTTTATGAATGCAGATATTACTTTTAAAGAGATTCAAACCATTAAAAAAGTAATCAAAAAGAAACTGAATAATATCTATCATTTAAGAATTGAATACCCGAAGTAGTTTTGGTTTATGTAAAAAGTTTCTATTAGATACATTTCAACTTATTAAGTAGTAATTTTAAAATTATGAAAGTGAACTATAGTTTAAAATTGATCTTAATTTCTTTGATTTCCTTTACATTTTCACTACCCGTTTCAGCACAAAAACAAATACAATTTGAAGGACAGATAAAAGATAAGATCTTAAATTCCTATTCAGGAATTTTATTAATTAAAACGCCTAAATCTGTTTATGGAATAAGTCCTCAAAAACAGGATATTTTATGGGAGAACAAAGAGTTTTCTAAACTTGATTTTTCTACATATTCTGAAATTCCTTTAACACCATATGTTATTTCTGATAGAAAGACATTGGTAAAGTCTAAAAGAATTTCAAATATCATTAATATTAAAGGTATTTCCAGAAATATTATTAATACTCTAACAGGTGATATGATGTTTGATTCTGAAAAACAAGGGTTTAGATCAATAGGTAATACCTTGCTAATACCAGAGATGGAAGCTTTTTTAGTTTCGGGAATTAAAAATAAAAAAGCTGTGTTGGTCCTGTATAATTATGTAAGTGATAAGATATTATGGGAAATCGATCTATCAGGGAATAGCCTCTTTAAAAAAGTAAAGAGCAATATCTTAAGTGAAGAGTCAACTTTACTTGATACACATAAAAATATATTTTGGTTAATTAATGATAATCTTTTAAAAATAAATAGTGAAACCGGTAAAATTGAGTATGAGAAGCAAGATGTTCATTCAATTTTATTAAATAAAAGTAAGGATCAAATATTTATATTTTCTAAAGATATAAAACTGGAAAAATTTGATGAAGAAACCCTGACCAAAGCACATTCTACTAAAACGATGGAAGAGGTATGGAATAATCCTCCTACAGTTTTAGGTAATGTTTCTGATAGAATAATTGATAATAATGAGCTAATTATTATTACTTCAAAAGGGTTTAATGTCATTAATATTGAAACAGGAAAAAAGAAATGGGAAAAATCAGATCCAATACCATTAATAAAAAAAGTTGTATCCATAAGTGATGGAGGTTATTTGGTTGTACAAGATGTTCATTTGATTTATGTTAATGATTTTGGTAAAAAGGTTTGGAAAAAATCTGTACGGATTTTAAGAAACAATAGCAATCAGGTATATTTTGATGAAGAGAATGGAAAAGTTCTGTATATCACTCCGGATTATTCAAATATTGTAAATATAAAAAATGGAGATAAATATTGGGATAATGATCTGGTTTTAAATAAATCCGATTATTTGAGAAGTTCTTTAAAGCTTAAAGAGAGCCATTACAGATTGTGGTATGATAATAAGAATAAACAGTATATAATCTATAGTGATAATAATTTATATCTAATCAATAATGAAGTAAAGGAAAAACCAGGTTCGGTTTATGAATTTGACTTTGGACGAAAGATTCCGTTTTTAGACATAAGAGATAATGGCTACTTTTTTCAAAGTGAAAATAATTTTTTCTATTTTGATAAATCAGGAAAACTAAAGTATCGAAAAGAATATACTGAAAAAAAGAATATTCCTTTAAAAGATGAGGCTTGGTATTGGTCAAAAAGAGGGTACTATACTTATAAGGCTTCAGTTGGATTTGTAAAAAAACAGATTGATAGAACTCTTACCAATGTGCTCGTTTCAAGCGGTTCTAATTTTTTTAGTAATACAATCTCAAGTGTTTTTGGCACTTATCAATCCTATGAGGATCTTATAGACAGTTATACTAATATTGATGTTGATTTTGATTCAAGTCTTTTACATATTTTTGATAGAATTAAAAAAGGGGCGAAACAAAATAAGTATTATTGGATTGTAAACGATATTGAAGGGAATAATAGTCTTATTCGCTTAGAAATAGACTCAGGTAAAGAAAAAATAATTAAGAAACTTGATGATACACAAACTGATTTTTTGCTTGACCAGATTGAAAGTATTATTTATTTCTTTGGAAATAAAACTATTACAATTGAGGAATTGAAAGAAAATTGATTTTTTACAAGATAATTTTGTTAGATTGTTCTCATAATCCTTGGTTAAGGAATATATAAATAAAATTACTAAAGATTATAAAAAATAAAATAATTATTGGTTATTTAAAATAAGTTTATAAATTTGCAGTCAAATCATTAGAAAAATGACAAAATACACATTACATCATCATCATTCTAATACTTGCACTTGAGCGAGGAGGTAATGATATGTAATTATAAAAATATTATTAAACCCGTTTGAGTACAACAAACGGGTTTTTTTATTCCTTTTTGTTGCACTTGAACACAAAAAGGTGAAAATGACCAAATTAAAAATTGCCATTCAAAAATCAGGAAGACTAAATGAAGATTCCTTAAAAATACTTAAAGAATGTGGTATTTCTATAAGTAACGGTTTAGATCAATTAAGATCAACTGTACCGAATTTTCCTATGGAGATACTTTATTTGCGTAATAGTGATATTCCTCAATATTTAAAAGATGGGGTAGTGGATATTGCCATTATTGGTGAAAATGTTCTGATTGAAAAAGGAAATTCGATTGAGGTTTTAGAGAAATTGAATTTCTCTAAATGCCGTGTCTCCCTGGCAGTTCCAAAGACAATGGAATATGACTCTATTCAAGACCTGCAAGGAAAACAAGTAGCTACTTCCTATCCAAATACCTTAAATGCTTATCTGACCAAAAAAGGAATTTCTGCAGATTTACACCAAATCTCCGGTTCGGTCGAGATCGCTCCAAATATTGGACTGGCAGATGCAATTTGTGATATTGTAAGTAGTGGAAGTACTTTGTTTAAAAACAATTTAAAGGAGGTTGAAGAACTATTTAAATCGGAAGCGGTCTTAGCTGTTTCACCAGATATTACAGAAGCAAAACAAGAAATACTTGATAAATTAAGATTTAGGCTTAAGTCGGTTTTAAAGGCCCGGCAATCTAAATACATCTTGATGAATGTTCCTAATGATAAGATCGATGCTATAACCAAAATCTTACCGGGAATGAGAAGTCCGACAGTTTTACCCTTGGCAGAAGAGGGTTGGAGTTCAATTCATACGGTAATAGAAAAAAATAAATTCTGGGAAATAATTGACGAGTTAAAAGAAGAAGGAGCTGAAGGTATTCTGGTTGCACCTATTGAAAAAATGGTATTGTAATGAAAAAAATATTTAACCCTAAAAAAGAAGATTGGCCACAGATTTTAAAGCGGCCTACGCAAACCTATGCAGATATTGAAGAAACTGTAAAATCAATTTTTTCAGATGTTGAAAGTAAAGGAGATACTGCTGTAAAAAAATATACCGATATTTTTGACGGAGTGGTCTTGGAGAATAGTTTGGTCTCTGATACAGAAATTGTAAAATCAACAGATAAAGTTTCAGATGAATTAAAAGGAGCAATACAGTTAGCAAAAGCGAATATTGAAAAATTCCACCAAAAACAGAAAACCAATCCGGTAAAAGTGGAAACAACAAATGGTGTTACATGCTGGCAGGAAAAACGTGCCATACAAAAAGTAGGTTTGTATATTCCCGGAGGAACAGCACCTTTATTTTCAACGATTTTGATGTTGGCAGTACCTGCACAAATTGCGGGATGCAAAGAAATCGTTCTATGTTCTCCACCAGATAAAAATGGTGAGATCGATCCGGCAATTTTATATACCGCAAACCTCTGTGGTGTAACCAGAATTTATAAAGTTGGTGGAATTCAGGCGATAGCTTCTATGGCATTCGGAACAGAAACTATACCAAAAGTGTATAAGATATTTGGCCCGGGAAATCAATTTGTAACTGTTGCAAAACAAGTTGCTACAAGCTATGGTGTTGCTATTGATATGCCGGCAGGCCCGAGCGAATTATTGGTAGTTGCAGATGAATCTGCAGATGCAGTTTTTGTAGCATCTGATCTGCTTTCACAAGCTGAACACGGTAAAGATAGCCAGGTGATCCTGGTGTCAACTTCCAAAGAATTAATTGACAAAACTGTAGCTGAAGTTGAAAAGCAATTGGCAGAATTACCCAGAAAGGAGATAGCTAAAGTTGCCATTAAAAATTCAAAAATGATCTATTGTGAATCTGATGAAATGGCGATGGAACTGATTAATTCTTATGCTCCTGAGCATTTTATTATTGCAACACAAAATGAAGATTTCTATATAGAAAATATCCAAAATGCAGGTTCGGTTTTTATCGGCAAATATACCCCCGAAAGTGCCGGGGATTATGCCTCTGGTACTAACCATACGCTGCCAACCAATGGTTATGCGAATGCTTATAGCGGAGTAAATTTAGATACTTTTCTAAAATCGGTCACTTTTCAAAAAATATCAGAAAGTGGAATTAAGAATATTGGAAATACTATCGAAATTATGGCTGAGGCCGAAGGGCTTGATGCACATAAAAATGCGGTTACTTTAAGATTAAAAAGTTTAAATAATGAGAGCTAAGTCGATTGATATAAATAGTTTGGTAAGAGAAAATGTTGCAAAACTTAAACCCTATTCCTCTGCCAGGGATGAATTTACAGATTTTGATGAGGGTATGGTCTTTTTGGATGCAAACGAAAATCCTTTTAAAAATGATCTAAACCGTTACCCGGATCCGTATCAGAATAAATTGAAGAAAAATTTTTCTGATTTAAAAAATATTCCTCTTGAAAATATTTTGCTAGGAAACGGAAGTGATGAGGTATTAGATCTGATTTTCAGAGCGTTTTGCGAACCAAAAGAGGATAATATTATCACCATGCCGCCAACTTATGGAATGTATAAAGTCCTAAGTGAAATAAATGATATTGAAAATAATGAGGTTTTATTAAATTCTGATTATCAGATAGATGTTGATAATGTCTTAACTATTGTTGATAAAAATTCCAAGCTTATCTTTATTTGTTCACCAAATAATCCAACAGGAAATTTAATGGCAGAAGTATCTATCAAACGAATTCTTGAAAATTTTGCAGGTTTGGTAGTTATTGATGAAGCTTATATTGATTTTGCCGAAGCAAGAAGCTGGATAGATGAAATTGAAAATTACCCAAATCTGATCGTTACCCAAACTATGTCAAAAGCATTTGGTATGGCTGGGATCAGAATGGGTATTTGTTACGCTAATGCGGAAATAATTCAGGTTTTAAACAAAATTAAACCACCATATAATGTAAATCAATTGACTCAGGAGA
>JBDLIB010000067.1:0-15228 GCA_039715085.1 Bacteroidota bacterium
TTCCTGAAGAAATTAGCAGAATTGAAATTATAAAAGGGCCTTTTACTGTCCGGTTTGGTCAGAATTTTGGAGGTATAGTTAATATGGTTTCTAAATCCATGGCCGATCAGAAATTAGGATTTAGCGGAAATATGGAAACCGGTTTTGAAACAAATGGTAATAATTTTACCGGTCGGGGAGCTGTAATTTACAAAAGCAATAAGTATGATGTAGAACTAAACGGCTCTTATAGAAATTATGGTAACTATAAAGATGGTAAGGGAACGGAAGTCCCATCCTCTTTTAAAACTGCTGATTATTCCGTAAAGCTTGGAATTAATCCGGCGGATAATCAGCGAATGAAATTTACGTGGAGACAATCTTTTGGCAGTGATATAGATCATGCTGGGTTACCAATGGATTCACCTTATGACGATAGTTATCTTGCCGGTGTAGATTATAAAATTACGGATATTTCAAAATCAGTGAGTTCTATAATGTTAAAGGGATTTTATTCCTATGTGGATCATTTAATGACCAATGAAGGACGCCCGAGTTTTAAAGCTACATTCGCATCTTCCAATGTATTTGCTACAACTTTTGGAGGGAAAGCAGAAGTAGTATTTAGCCCGTCGGATGAATTAAAAATCTTTACAGGTTTGGATGCTAATTTTATTTCAAGAGAAGGTGACAGGATTCGTACGATAAAGATAATGAACGGGAATGTTCTTCCAACCCCAAAAGTAAAAGTAGATAAGATCTGGCAGGATTCTGAGTTGGATGATTTAGGGGTTTTTGCAGAAGCTAAATATAAAATTTCAGAAAATTCAATTATCACAACCGGGTTAAGATCTGATTTTATTAACGCAGCAATAAACGACCCTGAACAAGATTTTTTAAATCTTTACGGAGGTGAGATTAAAGATCAGACTGAGGTGAATATTAGTGGTAATTTATCCTATGTTCTTAATCTAAACAACACACAATGGGAATTTGCATATGGTAGAGGTGTAAGAACAGCTTCAATGATCGAGAGGTTTATCAACCATTTTAATGTAGGAGTTGATCCATATGAATATGTTGGTAATCCATTATTAGACCCTGAAATAAACAACCAGTTTGAAGTGTCATTTGCTCAAAGATATGATAAATTGCATTACGGGATATCTGTGTTCCATTCCTTTTTAAAGGATTATATCTCGGCAGTAGTTGATGAAAGTTTACCCAGAAAATTTATGCCAACAGTTGAACCTGTTTATGCCAAACGATTTATCAATATCGATAAAGCAAACCAAACAGGATTTGAAGCATATTTTAATTATCAATTCACGGATCAATTTAGTTTTTCATCTGATATTTCCTATACTCACGGACAAAATGATGACTTTGATGAGCCGCTTCCGCAGGTAGCACCAATGACAGTACATTTAGGTTTAAATTATGATAAAGAAAAATACTGGTTTAATTTTAAATCGAGGCTTGTAGATAAACAAGATAGAGTTTCGGAAACTTTTAGAGAAAAACCGGCTTCCGGCTTTGCAACTTTTGATCTGAGCGCAGGATATAAACCAATTGAAAATTTAAGTATTGGAGCCGCTGTATTGAATATTTTTGATAAAGCGTATTATGAACATTTAAACTTTTCTTATAAGAATTCAGATATATTGGCAGGGAAGATCTTAGAACCCGGAAGAAATTTTACGGTTTATGTAAATTATAAGTTCTAGATGGTTTTTTAGATATGCTTGTATAAAACTCATCGGATGACTGAACCTGTAAAGGGTATAGTCATCCGATGAGTTTTATAATAATTGGTAAAATTAGTAAAATCCGTATCTATATCTATCTTCTGGATCTTCTACTTTTATTTTTGTTTCTGTCACCACGATTGTCATCTCTTCTCCTGTCACTTCTTCTTCCTTCATTCCTGCTTCCGTCATTTCTGCTTCCACCACCAAAGCTTTTTCTTTTTGAGCGGCTTCTGCCCCTGCCTTTTGGTTTGGTAGTTACTTCAACGATGATATTTCTGTTTCCAAAAGTTGCATTTTTAAAACTTTCAAGAATTTTATCTGTATAGTTTTTATCAATTTCGAAAAAAGAGAAGCTTTTTAAAATTTCTATTTGCCCGATTTCAACATCTCTTTTTCTTATATTTTCATTGATGATACCAATTAATTTAGCCGGATTGATCTTATCCATTTTACCTAAATTGATATAAAAGCGAGTGAAATTCTCATCAGTTGATCTTCCTTTATCCTTGGAATCATCACCATTCAGGTCACGGGCATTTTCATAGTAAGATAAGAATTGGTTAAATTCCAAAGAAACGAATCTTTTGATCAACTCTTCACGATCCAGCCCTTCCAGTTTTTGATATACATCCGGTAAATAGTCTTTAATCTCTTTTTCATTTACATCAATATCATGCACTTTATCGATCAAGTTATATAATTGTCTTTCACAAATTTCTTTTCCATTCGGAACCATTTTTTGCTCAAACTTTTTGTTGATCTTTCTTTCGATCTGTTTGATGATACCTTTCTCTCTATTGGTAATAATTGCAATAGAATTTCCTTTTTTTCCGGCTCTACCTGTTCTACCGCTTCTGTGGGTATAGGATTCGATTTGATCGGGAAGTTTAAAGTTGATCACATGGGTCAGATCATTTACATCCAGGCCGCGTGCAGCTACATCGGTAGCAACCAGAATCTGCAGATTCTTATTTCTGAATTTTTGCATTACAATGTCACGCTGAGCTTGTGAAAGATCGCCGTGTAGTGCATCAGCATTATACCCATCGGTAATTAGCTTATCTGCAACATCTTTTGTTTCTCTACGAGTTCTACAAAAAACTATTCCGTATATATCCGGGTTAATATCAGCAATTCTTTTTAAAGCTGCATAACGATTCCTTTCAGAAACTAAAAAGTAATCATGACTGACATTAGTCGCGCCAACATTTTTCTTACCGGCAGAGATCTCTATCGGGTCGTTCATGTAATTTCTGGCGATGGCTTCCACTTCTTTTGGGAAAGTAGCCGAGAATAATAAGGTCTGTTTTTCTTTTGGAGTTGTTTCCAGGATCTTATCAAGTTCATCTTTAAAGCCCATATTCAGCATCTCATCTGCTTCATCAAGTACAAGCCATTTAGTACTAGATAGATTTAATCGTTTTCTTTTAATAAGATCTACGGTTCTACCGGGAGTACCTACTACAATTTGTGCACCTTTCTTTAAACCCCTGATTTGTTTTTCAATATCGGCACCTCCATATACAGCCAAAACATTTAGATTATCCAGGTTCTTAGAAAAATCTTCGATATTTCTTGCAATCTGAATGGCCAGCTCACGTGTAGGTGACAGGATAATTGCTTGTGTCTGGTTACTTTTTATGTTGATTTGTTCTAAAATTGGTAAACTAAAAGCTGCAGTTTTTCCGGTTCCTGTTTGTGCAAAAGCCTTTAGATCATTTTCTGAACTGATTATTTGCGGAATTGCAATCTCCTGGATTGGTGTTGGATTTTCATAACCTAAACTTTGAAGTGCATCGGTTATCTCTTGGTTCAAACCAAGATCTTTAAATGATGTCATATAAAATATTTTTAACACATTCATGTATAAGCTATTGACTTACAGTAAAATAAGTGAAATGTGTTTTTGAGTTTGCAAAAGTACGGCTAATTTGCTGAAGTTTACTATAAATTACTGTTTTTAAGGTTTTTTTAAGTAGTAATCTAAAGTTTTAGCGTTAAAAAACAGGTAGCCATTTTGTATAATTCCATTTTTGTCGAGTAAAATTGTTCTCGCCATATCTCCTTCAAACCAGGTATAAAAACTGCTATTTTTGTCGATCTTGTATTGTTCTCTTGAATCTAAATTCTTATCTGAAACAAAATTTCTCCAGTTATCGTATGATTTTTCTCTTTCAATTCCAATAAACGAATAATTTGGATATTCTTTCTTCAGATAATCCAGTTGTTCAATCAGTATTTCCGTCTTCCCCAGATGTTTTGGCCAAAAATAAATAACTGTTGGAGATCCTTTTACAATTTTATTGATAGCTATCTCATGTCTTTCATCATTAAGTAGCATAATGGTGGGTAATGTGTCTCCGGAATTTAATTTTTCCTTTTGAGCGATAGATTTTTCTATTTCAGCTTTTAATTCATCATCATTACAATTTGTTGTGAAGTAGTCTCTTACATCATTAAAATCTTCCTTGTTTAGGGATTCATTTATCAATGCATCCCAAATACCATTTGCCAGTAGATCGTTCTTAAAATATTCAATTTTTATTTTGTCGTTTACCACTTTCATAAAATTGAGATCTACATTGCATGAATCAGGATACTTGATTTTTTCAGCATAAGCCAAATGATACAAATGCGTTCTTAAATATGTAAAATAGGGACTGTAGAATATTAATGACTTGTCATTTAGATCAATACCTTCTCTAAATGCATAGAATTTTTCACTTAATTCTGGGAATTCCTTTAGGTTCTTTGTTTTTCTATGGTAAAAAGGGTATCTTTCTTTATGGTAATAGAAAGGATAATTTATAGCGACATCAGCAACTTTTTTAAAAAATTCTGTTGCTTCATCGTTTTCACTTTCCATTAATTCAACATATTGATTATGGAGTTTTGAGGTATGATAATTGATTTCCTTTGAGAACTCTTCTTCCTCTAGATTATATTTGTGATGGAATCTTTTTTGGTTTTCTTCCTGTTGTAGGAATACATTGATCAGAAAATTATTTTTTGCACCACCTTTTCCGCTAAATATTAATGATTCGTCAAAATCCCAGGTATTTAGATAGATCAATAAGCTGTCTTTCGGTTGTAGATACAGATATTGAAATTCAGGGCCGTGTTTAAATGTATAAATTCCTTCCTCAATAGAATCAATAGAGAACTTAAAGCGATTATGTTCGTTTAATATTACGGAATCAATAACAACTTCATCTTTTGCAAAATAAACATACTTGTCTTTAGGATTTTTAATTTTTCCTCCAAAGAATGTAATGTTCTTTTCAGCTTCTACCGTTGAACAAGAAACTGTTAGAGCCATAAGCCCTAAAAACAAAAGAATAGAAATAGGCGATAAAAAGTATTTTTTCTCCAAATAAATCAGTTTAGACATGATAAACAAATTTACTATAATACTCGATGTACTCTTGTTAACGTGTTGTTAAATATTTTCATATAATAGGTTAAAGTAAAGGGGTGAATGAGCTCAATTTTAACATTTTACGGCAAGGAGTAATTAAAAATTTAGTTGGAATATTACAGCATTTTGAAATTTGATAATTATAAAAATCAAAAATAAAAAAATATATGAAACTAAGGGGGATGTTAGATGTTTTTTGAAAAATTTTTATAAAGATTTAGCCTGATATTTAATTTTCAAATTTTTGCACTTAAATATAAAATTAATAGGCCTTAATTGTCTATTTTTGCAAAAATTTTAAAAAATATGTTAGCAGTATCAAATTTATCTGTTCAATTCGGAAAGAGAGTCTTATTTGACGAAGTAAACACCTCGTTTACGAAAGGAAATTGTTATGGAATTATAGGTGCAAACGGGTCAGGAAAATCTACTTTTCTTAAGATATTGTCAGGTGATATAGATCCTACATCCGGACACGTAACCTTAGAAAAAGGGAAACGTATGTCGGTATTATCACAAGATCACTTTGCTTTTGATGATCATCCGGTATTAGAAACCGTTTTAATGGGGAATAAACCTTTATTTGAATTAAAACAAGAGTTAGATGCGATCTATGCAAAACCCGATTTTAGTGAGGAAGACGGTGTAAAAGCCGGCGAGTTAGGCGTAGAATTTGAAGAAATGGGGGGGTGGACTGCTGAAAGTGAAGCTGCAAATTTATTATCTTCTTTAGGAATACCTGAGGATATGCATTATACCTTAGTGAAAGATTTGGATGGTAAGGCGAAAGTACGGGTGTTATTGGCACAGGCACTTTTTGGCAACCCCGATGTACTGATCATGGATGAGCCTACCAATGATCTGGATTTTGAAACAATAGGTTGGTTGGAGAATTTCCTGGCAAATTATGATAATACGGTAATTGTTGTTTCACATGACCGTCACTTTTTAGATGCGGTGTGTACCAATATTTCTGATATTGATTTTAGTAAGATAAATCAGTATTCAGGTAACTATTCATTTTGGTATGAATCCAGTCAGTTGGCTGCAAAACAAAGAGCTCAGCAAAATAAAAAAGCAGAGGAAAAGAAAAAAGAATTAGAGGAATTTATTCGTCGCTTTTCTGCAAATGTTGCCAAGTCAAAACAAGCAACTTCCCGTAAAAAAATGATAGATAAACTTAATGTTTCTGATATAAAGCCATCGAGCAGAAGGTATCCTGCAATAATTTTTGACAGAGAGCGGGAGGCAGGCGATCAGATTTTACATGTGGAAAATTTATCAAAATCCCTGGATGGTGAAGTTTTATTTAAAGACATAAACATCAACCTTGCCAAAGGTGACAAAGTGGTGGTATTATCAAAAAAATCACAGGCTGCTACTTCCTTTTACGAAATTGTAATGGGTAATGATAAAGCCGATACTGGTGATTACAAATGGGGTGTAACTACGTCACAAGCTTACTTACCTGTTGATAATTCGGAATTTTTTGGAAGTGAATTGAGTCTGGTAGATTGGTTACGTCAGTATGCTACAACCGAAGAGGAAAGAGAAGAAGTTTATTTGCGTGGTTTTTTAGGTAAAATGATCTTTAGCGGAGAGGAAGCTTTAAAACAATGTAATGTTTTATCGGGAGGTGAAAAAGTAAGATGTATGCTTTCGCGTATGATGATGACCCGTGCCAATGTTTTATTGGTGGATCAACCTACCAATCACCTGGATTTAGAATCTATTCAGGCATTTAATAATGCTTTAAAGAAATATAAAGGCAATATTATTTTTTCAACCCATGACCACGAATTTGCTCAAACAGTTGCAAACCGTATTATTGAATTGACACCAAAAGGTGTAATAGACAGATACATGACTTTCGATGAATATTTAGATAATCCAAAGATCAAAGAACTACGTATGAAAATGTATCTATAGGTTAAAATCTATAGTTAATTTTTTGATCTTTCAATCTTAAATATTTGAATTATATTATAATCCCCGGCTTTGGCCGGGGATTTTTCTTTGATAAAATTTTCCTGAACTGAAACAAAAGAGAATTAGCCCGCAATATTCATCGTAAATTATTTTTGTTTGATTTAATGTGTTTATATACAGTTGTATAGTATATGTAATTATACAAAAAAACAATACCCAATTTTGGGTGTAGAGGCGAACGGCCGTTCATTTTTACTTTGTATATCGACTTACCCGAAACAAGCCTGCCTGTCGGCAGACCAATGGTAATAAGTTAAGTTTTGAGTTAATAAAATAGTAGACCTCGGAGAGTGTGAAACACCTCCGAGAGTCAGGTTAAAAGAAATATTTTATCGACTCTCCGAGGTCTAAAGACTCTCGGAGGTTTAACTAATTGACATGGGCTGGCGTACAAGTTCAGGACTTGCCGTTACTAAACCTTTGAAAAAGAAGCCTATTAGATGTCTCGTATCTGAACAAAGCTAAAATATCAGAATATTGAGAAGTTAGTTATATAATAGGTTAATAGTTGAACCTACCTCCATTAAGCGTTTTTTTAACATTCAAACTTTAAAATTGCCAGGGTGAAAGGTAGGTTTTGTTTGTGATACTGTTTTTATAAATAGACAAGTAGAATTACTCCCGATTTTTAATATCGGAATATGTAGAAATTTAAATTATTTAATAAATAAACAGTTGTTTTTACTCAATAGGAAAATCAAAATATGTGTCGGGATAAGGCTCGTCTTTTAAGGTGAAATGCCACCATTCTTTTTCATAACTTTTAAACCCTTCTTTTTCCATTCTGCGTTTTAACAGAAGTCGTAAAGCATGTTGATTTTTTGTAATAAATTGATAATCGGTATGTGATCTTTCATCAAACAGATCATATTCACTACCCATATTTAAAATTTTTCCGGTAGTTATTGAAACAATGGTCAGATCAACTGTACTACCTCTGCTATGGCCTGATTTTTCAGCAATATAACCTAATTCAAAAAGATCCTTCTTATCTATATTTGGATAAAACTTCTCTTTCATTAATGTATCTTCTCCGTTTTTGGCCCATTCTACAAAATCATCTACTGCACGTTGTGGACGGTACGCATCATATATCATTAGGCCAAAACCTAATCTACTTAATCCATCCTGAACTCTTTTTAAAGCCTCTGCAGCTTCTTTGGTCAGAATTAGCCTGGGCATTGAATATCCATTTATTGGTCTTCCAATAAAATTATTAGAACCATAATAACGCATGTCCGAACGCAGATCAGGGATCAGTTCTTTCAGATAGACAAAATTTTCGCGTAATGGCGGTTTTTCGCTGCTGTCGTTTAACTTGGTTGTAAAACTTACAAAAGTTAAAACTATTATTAGTTTGATAAAAATATTAATCCTCATAGCTGTTGTTAAAGTCAAATACAAAAACGCAGAATTTATCTTTTTATTATAAACCTGTTTAAAATCTTTAATTTACATTAACAAATTTACCATAAATAAACGTGGTATAACACTCAATTTAATTTGTGAATGATTTAATGCTATAATGATCTAATAATGAAATGACTTAATGATTCAATGCTTTAATAGGTTATTAGATTTAATTATTGGGAATTGTTTGTGATTTGACAATTGGTTTTTGGCGCTTACTAAACGAAATTCATTCTTAACAAAACCTATGGCTTGCAGTCCAAAGTGGTTTAGTTGCTTATTGTGACATCGAAGCATTTACTCATTATAGCATTAAATCATTGTCTTATTTATATTTTAACCATAGATATCGTTTAGGATAGAAGCCAAACGTAATCCGGAGATATAAAGTTGTTTTCTAACAGTACTAAAATGTTTATAAGAATATTCATACCATAGTTTTTCACCAATAGTTGCCGATTGATATACTTTTTCAGCCAGAAGGTGAACTTCATCCGCCCATTGTTCCGGTGTGCCTGTTTGAATTTGTTTGATGGATTCTTTGGAGTATTCGAACAGGTTATTGGAAAGTTCTGTATAACTCATATTGTAGGATTCTATCATTTGGCTATCCCAAACTCTGTGCAGATTGGTGCCTTTATTGAACCAGCGAACCTGAAAATCATTGCCTCCTTTGTCATCTGCTAATCCCACATGAAGTGGTTGATGCAGATCCCCAACCAGATGGACCAGCATTTTTAAATAAAATACTTGTTCTTCTTTACTTGTGTTTTTATCTTTTAAAATAGAAATACATTTTTTAATTCCCATCACTACATCTCCTTTTGGATTTTTTTGAGAATTTTTATAAGTTGAATCAAAGGGGTAATTTACATAGTGCCAGGGTTTGAATTTGTCATATTTCTTATCTGATTTAATGTCATCAGCAAAAGTGGAAACAAAAACCAAACTCTGACCATTCAATAATTTATTGATATTCTTTTTAGCTTTTTTGGAAAGATGTTGATTTGTAACTTCAGCCATGGTTCTATGCCCTGTAGGCCCCCAGTTGGGATTCGAATTTGCATATGAATTAATAAGAAAGAAGCTGAAGATAATTATTAAGGGATATTTTAAGATCATGATTGTTTAAATTTTGGCTAAATTAATAAAAAAAGAACTATTATTTATTTTTAACAGCAGTTGAAATAAATTAAACTTGCCCTTAGAAATAGAATAATAAATGTTAATTTTTTTCTATAAAAATTGTAAATTTGCATTCATAATTTTACTTTGTCAAAATTTTAATATAAATTCTATTATAAATTGAAAGAATATAAAATCATTAAACAAACAGGAACTGCTATCAAATCACAGCAGGATTTTGAGGATCTGATTAATAGTTATGCAAAAATGCGTTGGGAAGTTGTAAATTGTTTTACCCATCGCGGAATAATTAAAGCATTGATAGAAAGAGAAAAAGAAGAGGAGCAGTGATTTGTAATATAATATTCTAAAATTAATATTACTCGGGTTGAACATAAATTTATTTGTTGATCCGTTTATTTGTGTAATCGTTAAAGCAGTTCAACAACAGGCAAATGTAAAAATAATCATCTGACTATTTTTGGCATTTTTTATCAAATCATTCAATCATTCAATCATTCAATCATTGATTAAATTATTACACCGTCTTTTATTTCCAGAATTCTATCTGCCTGTCCTGCTAACTCTCTGTTATGAGAAACTATTACAAAAGTTTGTCCGAATTTATCACGCAGTTCAAAAAATAAATTATACAGGTTTTGAGCCGAATTGGTATCCAGATTTCCACTGGGTTCATCGGCAAAGATCACGTCGGGTTTGTTAATAAGTGCCCTGGCCACTGCTACACGTTGCTGCTCACCTCCCGAAAGTTCATTGGGTTTGTGTTCGTATCTGTGGGAAAGTCCAAGAAAATCAAGAATTTCTTTTGCTTCTTTTTCTACTTCCGGTTTTTTTCTGTTGGCAATAAATGCCGGAATGCAAACATTTTCCAAAGCTGTAAATTCCGGTAAGAGTTGATGGAACTGGAAAACAAATCCAATATGTTTATTCCTGAATTTTGATAAGGCCTTATCGTTTAATTTTGTGATATTTTTATCCTTAATGCTTATTTTTTCAGCCACAGTTGGTTTGTCCAGTGTGCCTAATATTTGTAATAATGTTGTTTTACCGGCACCGCTGGGGCCAACAATTGCAACAATCTCACTTTTTTTAATGTGTAAATCAACTCCTTTTAATACCTCTACATCACCAAAGGATTTATGAATGTTCTCAGCTATGATCATCTACAAAATTTTGCGGTTAAATTACAGCTTTTTCAAATAACAGCATAGAAAAATGTGACAATGATCTAATGCGACAATGATAAAATGCGATAATGCTTTATTTTTAAAAATTCTAAAAATGTTATTTATTCAATCATTATAGTATTGTAGCATTCACTCGTTATATAGCATTAAACATTAAGAATCAGGAATTTATTTAGCTGTCTAATCGTTTAATCCTGTAATCGAGGTTTACAGATAAACAATTACACAATTCAGCGATTACACAGATTAATTTGAAGATATCAAATGCTAAACCTGAATCCTGGAACTCAAAACAATCAAAAATGTTTATTTGTTTACTCGTTAACTGGCAATTGTCTGGGATATGATAATTGTTTTTTGGTGCTTACTAAATGAATTTTATAGGTAATAAAACCTATGGGTTTGTAGTCTGTTGTGATTTGGTTGTATTAGATATCTCTTGTAAAAAGATCAAATTTTCTTTTGAAAAGTCCTGATTCTGATGAGCTGTATTCTTGCTTTTTTGGGAACCATGATCTTACCCTGTTATAATCTATGTAATAGATCAACTTGATTGATAAGCTGTGTCCAAATGGCTGATCGAACAAATTGGAGATGTTATCCTGAAAATCGGGACTGGTTTCCTCCTCGAAGTTTAAAATAGAATTTCTGTATAAAGCGATTAACTGGCTTCCCCGGGCAAATTCCCAAATATATCTAAGGTCTAAGTTCCAGCTGTTAAAGTTTATATCATTATCTCCAGTATAATCACTATCAGATAGTTCACCTTCATCCTCCAACTTAAAATATGCATCCTCGTAAGTTACGGGCGACCAATAGTGACGAAAAGCTAAAGAGAGAGATGATCTGTCATTAAAACTGTATTTACCTCCAAGAGTGTTTTCAATTTCTGCAGTTTCTCTTTCTCCAAAAATGATGGTCTCGTCTTCTAATGTCGTTACATAACCCAGTTCGTGAAAATCTCTTTCCATGCCAAATGAGTAATTAAATTGTAATTTGTCGTTAACCCGATATCGAGGTGAAATAGAGAATGAAAAGTCATTTTCATCATTCCCCATATAGTTTCCCCTGCTTACACTAAAATCAAAAGCCAATTTCTTTCTGTAATCTGTGGATATCCATGCTTCGAGCTCAATTTGGGGATCTTTTTCCCAATATCTTCCTTCCGTTCTTGGTTCAAAATAATCTATTCGTTTTCCGATATTTGATCCTAATTCCCAGCCAAATCTAAGTTGTTTTTTTGTGGTAGCATAACCAAATAAGTGTACATAATTTCCGGTAAAGACACTGGGTTTAAATCTTCTAAAATGTCCGGCGAATAGCCCTGTTTGAAATTGATTAAAATGTTTGGTAGGTTCAAATATCTTATAAAAAACATATCCTGAAAAATTATTATAATTATTTCTGGACTGGAATCCAAGATCATTTTTATCGTATTTGTCATCCATAAAACGGTGCCTCAAACTAAACCTTACATTCCCTTTTGTTTTACCAAAACTTAGATTACTTGCGAAACCTGTGGTGTTTTCATTTTCCTCTCTAACTATACTCGAACTACCATCTCCACTTAATTTATAAGAATTTTCCTTGTTAGCCAGATTAAAAACCAGCGAAGTGACATTGGCATCTCTATAACTCCCAGAGCGTAGAACATTAGTGTTCACCAACCCAATAGAAGAGTTTTTATTAAATTCCTGGTCAACAACAAGTACATTATAGTTAGTGACAGGTTCAGTAACCATTTTGGTTATTTCATCTGTTGTTATATCCTTATACGATGCTTCTGTCTCCTTGGTAATAGCATTTAGCACAGCAATTCCGAGGCCTTTTTTAGTTCTGCCTGTTACTTTAACGGCATTAATCACATCTACTTCAGTCGGATTATTTATAATTTCAAGGTTTTCATCTCCGTCAACGAAATCATTAGCATCAGAATGGCCTACAGGCCTGTTTCCAATCCTTCTTGAAAAGAACAGATCTCCTTTGCTTAACAGATCGGCACCTTCGACAAAGAATTGTCGTTGTTCACGGTACATTTGTTCAAAAGGTCCTAAATTAAGAGTTATAGCATCAAATCCTGCTTGAGAAAAATCGGGTATCAAAGTTGCTATCAGCGTAAAATTGTCGGTGATACCGTATTTTAGATCCATACCAAAAGAAAAATTGGTATCAGAATCACCATCATAATTATCATAAATAAAAGTGGAAAAGGGTGAGAAACTTAACCTGGTAGGAGGATCGATGTCTTTTATTCCCGTTAAGATTCCGGTATATTGTGAAGCCGAACCTTTTGTCTTATCAATAGGGTTCCAGGTATATAATTCACTTTTTTTCTGAATTCCTCTGAAAAAATTGACCCCCCAAACATAATCACTCTCTTTTGAAAATCTCAATGCGGAATATGGTAGTTTTATTTCTGCATACCAGCCTTTATCATCGAAACTTATTTTACTATACCATACTTCATTCCAGCTGTAATCTTCTCCATTGGCCGGAGAAACTTGTACATCCAGTTGAACTCCCGCTGCCGTAACAAAGAATCCAAATTCATTCTGGCCATCATTGTTTGGGTTAATGCTTATACCAAAACCATCTGTTGTTCCCCAATTATCTCTTTCGGTTAATTGCCTTAGAATATTGTCAGGATTTGAGTCATAAATATATCCTGCAATATAAATTGCATTGTCATCATAAAGGATCTTAACTTCGGTTTTTTGCTCTTCAGGTTCGGGGTCACCACTTCCGGGGTCGAACATTACAAAATTACCGGCAGTTTTAGCGGTGTACCATACTTTATCATCTAATTTTCCATCGATCTTTGGAGGTTGTGAAGTACGGGTAGCTTTAATTTCTTTAATTATTCTGTTTTCATCCTGAGCAAAAAAAACTGAAGTGAAAATGAGGAATATGAGGGTAAGAATTTGTTTCATTTGTTATTAAATATCTTAAAATAAGATTGTAAGGCGAATATATTTATTTGTTTGTTCTGACTGTCATAACGAATTGTTAAAAAGACTAAATATTTAGAAAAATGTTACAAAAAATTTGTATTTATTTTATGATTATTTGTTTAATTTATTTTGCTAAAAAAAACTACAATTCATCGGCTGTGATTCTCAATTAAATATTTACTTTTGTATAGTTTTATTCAAAAAAAGATAAGGATGAATTTACACGAATATCAAGGAAAAGAATTATTAAATAGTTTTGGCGTTAAAATACAAAGAGGTATTGTAGCCGATAATCATAAAAAAGCTGTAGATGCAGCAAAACAATTAGCAGCCGAAACCGGTACAGGATGGTGGGTTGTTAAAGCACAGATCCATGCAGGTGGTAGAGGTAAAGGTGGTGGTGTTAAGCTTGCCAAAAGTTTGGAAGAGGTCGAAAATATCTCAAATGACATCATCGGTATGATGTTGAAAACACCTCAAACTTCTGCTGAAGGTAAAAAAGTAAACCAGGTTTTAATTGCAGAGGATGTTTATTATCCAGGTGAGAATGAACCGGATGAATATTATATGTCTGTTCTTTTAAACCGTGCCACAGGAAGAAACATGATCATGTATTCTACCGAGGGAGGTATGGATATTGAAGCTGTAGCTGAAAAGACTCCACATTTGATCTTTACGGAAGAAATAGACCCGGCTACAGGAATGTTACCTTTCCAGGCTCGTAAAGTTGCTTTTAACTTAGGGCTATCAGGAAAAGCATTTAAAGAAATGACAAAATTTGTTACTTCACTTTATAATGCCTACATCGGTTCTGATGCAACATTATTTGAGATCAATCCTGTATTAAAAACTTCTGATGATAAGATTTTAGCAGTAGATTCTAAAGTAACTTTAGATAGTAATGCTTTGTATCGTCATAAAGATTATGTGGATCTTCGTGACCTTCGTGAAGAAAACCCTATTGAGGTGGAAGCAAATGCTGTTGGATTAAATTATGTGGATCTTGACGGAAATGTTGGTTGTATGGTAAATGGTGCCGGACTTGCGATGAGTACGATGGACCTGATCAAACAGTCTGGTGGTGAGCCTGCAAACTTCCTGGATGTTGGTGGTACTGCTGATGCTGAAAGAGTAGAAACCGGATTTAGAATTATCTTAAAAGATCCGAATGTAAAAGCTATTTTAGTGAATATTTTTGGTGGAATTGTTCGTTGTGACCGTGTGGCACAAGGAATTGTAGATGCCTATACCAATATGGGTGATGCGATTAAAGTTCCAATTATTGTAAGATTACAAGGAACCAATGCTAAGGAAGCAAAAGAATTAATGGATGCAAGTGGTTTGGACGTGATCTCTGTAGTAGAATTTAAAGAAGCTGCTGATAAAGTTCAGGAAGT
>JBDLIB010000068.1:0-14927 GCA_039715085.1 Bacteroidota bacterium
AAATCAGCAGAAATTACTCCTGCCTGCTCATAATCATTTAGCAAAATATCAATTTCATGGCTTTGCCCATCTGGAATTTCAACTACTTTTCTTAGATCTTTATCCCTAACAAAAACATGCATTTTATCCCACGGACTATTATCCGTTTTAAACATACCGATCACTTTAAACGCAGCACCGGTAATCTCACCGTTATAATCCTGAAAAGTCAATATTATTTTTGATTTCAACTTTACTTTGAGCTCTTTGGCCAAAGCTTTTGAAATTACAATGGCATTTTTCTTTTTGGATGTAAAGAAATCTCCGTTAGCAGAATCAATTTTCTTATACAAACCAAAAACTTCTATTTCAGTCTCAGGGTTTACACCAACTATAGTAACACCCATATTTTTATTGGCTGTAGCTGCCATTGCCTGGATCTTCAACCTGCTTGTTACGGCTTGAACTTCTTCAACCTTTAAAATTTCTTGTAATTTCTTATCCGTTAAAGTAATTGTATGTTTAACATCAAAATTATCTGCAAATTCTGGGTGATGTAATTGAATATGTGCTGTTTCAAGAGAGAACGTATTGGCAACTCTTTGCTTTGCCATACCATTCATCCATGCTGATGCGAATAATCCACCAACCAAACCTGAGGCAACTGCAAAAATTACTACTGCACTACGGGTTTTGCTCCTCCAAATGTTCCGCCAAGCTATTTTTAATAACATCATAACTTAAGATTTTAAGCCTTTTACAATATTTAACTTGAGTATTTTTAAAATTGGATAATACATCGAAAATAAGCTTATGATTATAATTATTATTGCTTGATAAATAAATATTTGATAATCTAAACTCATGGGCATGATCGGTTCAAAATTAAAATCTTTCATCGCTTCAACAACATCACCGGTAAATCTTATGGGGTGATAGAAAAAATAGATCATCAATGGCAGACTAATAATGATACCTGAAATTACACCTAAAATTGTTAAAAAAAACAATTCAAAAATAACTACCAATATTAACTTCCGTTTTTGCATCCCTATAGAGATCATCATTGAAAATTCTCGTATTCTTTCATTTGTCATCATCAAAACAGTACCAAAAATCCCAAAAGCAATCACCATATATAAAATAGCGATCATTATTACACCTCCTGCATTATCAGATTCAATCATTTGCAACAATTCTTTGTTCATCACTTCCCATCCCATTACTTCATATTTATCCTGATCAATACTCAAATTTAATTCTTGTTCAACGCTTTTTACATCATCCAGATTATCCATTTCAAATGCCAAAGCTGTAAATTGATTATCGGTACTAAAAAAGTTTTGAGCTTCTGAAATAGATAAATAAACGGTTCTTCTATTCATTTCGGGAATTGGTAGTTTTAATATTCCCTTTACATGAAATAATCCTGCGGCTGTTGCTCCGTGATATCCTGAAGAGAATAAGACCAAAGTATCATTAATATTGATTTTTAGGAATTTAGCCAATTCTTCAGCAACCAAAATAGACCTATCATCTATATTTAAGTATTCACCCTGTTTTAAGAATGTCTTTACTTTGGTCATTTCATCTTCCTTTTCAGGAGAAATTCCCATTACTGCAACTCCTTTAGTAGCATCACCCGAAGAAGCTAAAGCAAAAGACTCTAATCTGGGAATAATATTTTTAACTCTGGGATCTGATTCAAGTTTTGTGATCTTTTCTTTATCAAAAGAAAAAATATTATTGATATTTTTATCATCCCAATATCCATTTTTGTGAATTTGAATATACCCTGAATAAGATTCAATAGCATTTTCTTTCATTTTGTCATAGGAACCCACCTGAAAACCTCGCATAATAATGGCAAAGAATAAGGCAAACATAATGGATGCTATTGTAATTAAAGTACGCCTTTTATTACGCCAAATATTTCGCCAGGCTATTTTAAATATGGTTTTCATTTTTATTTAAATCTATCTTTCAAGAATCAATATTTCTTGAAAAGTTGAGTATTTTAGTTCTATACCTATCGCACTTTTTTCATTTTTTGTTGTGAAAAAAAAGATTCAGGTAAATCAACATCAAATTTTATTTCTTTTATGTATAAAACTGTTTTCTTTCCTTCTTCATCTGCCGGTATAATTTCAATTCTGGCAGGGATCAATCTACCATCCATTGTTTTAAAATCATATGCAAAGTCACTTTTTACCAATTCATCATCTTCATCATAATACTCTGATCTTAACTGAATAAATTCATCGTCTTTGGTAATCCACTTATAGATCTTTCCCCAAATTACAGCTGCCTCTTCTTTTGGTATCATTTCAATTTTATAAGTATCAAAACCTTCAATATTTTCTTCGCCAACAATTTTATGATTGTAATCATAAACAATTGAACTTTCTTTTAAAATATCATCGTTTGTATAATCAGAACCCATCCAGCCCTGTGACATCATTGAAGCAGGAATTTTTATCATTCTACCAATAGAAGGCATCCAATTCCACATCTCAGTTTTTCGTTTTAAAAATACCTGACCCTTATCTTTTGCAGGGGCAGTAATATAGGTCATTGAATAATCCATACCCCTTCCCCAGCTCTTCATGCTTACAGATCTTTTCCAGGTAGGGCGGATAATTTGCATCTCCATACTTGATGTATTTGTTTTTCCTCTCATTTTTTCATCTGCTCTTTTAATGATCTCTTCGGCTGTAATATCATACTGAGCCAAACTACTACTTGAAATCAATGCAAAAAACAATATTAAAAAAACACTAAACTTTTTATTCATTTTATTCATTATTTAAATTTTTCAATTAATTGATCTACAACTCCTTTTAAGGGATAATTTTCTCCCATCATAATATAGCCAAGTGAAATACCATCAATTGCACTTCCTAATAACAATGCTGTTGATGCAGGATCCTTATCACCTTTATTTTTAAAATAAACTTCAAAATATTTCATGTATTGTTCAAAAAAAGGAAGAAAAACTTTGTTGAAGAGTGTATGTACTTTTGGTTGTGCAATTAAATTATAGTACAATTTCCAAAATGATTCATTAGTTTTAATCATTTCAAAATTTGCATGAATTGTTTTTGAAAAATCTTCTTCTGTTTGAATTGAACTTTGATCTTGAAAAAGTTCCATCATTTGATTCATTCCATAATGCAAAACACCTTCAAGTAATCTTTCTTTACTTTCAAAATAGTTGTATAAATTACCTTTAGAAACCTCTGCTTTTTTAGCAATGGATTGCATTGAAGTATTGACATATCCATTTTCAGAAAATAAAAAAAGTGCCGATTCAATGATTGACAATTCCTTTTTTTGTTTTAGTTTTTCAATCTGTTTCTCTGTTCGTGGTGACATCAGTAATAATTTTTGACTGACTGGTTAGTCAAAGATATAAAATATTTTAATATGAATTATTATTTTATATTTATTTTTTAATTCATCATATCCTCATAATTTAAAAATGATTCGTTAAAATTATATTAATTTTAAAACTGATAAATTTAAAAAAGCATGGAACATTTCGATAAAAAGGCTCAAAGTTGGGATAATGATATTATAAAGGTAGAAAGGGCAATTTCTTTTGCCAAAGAAATAATCGATTTTATAAATCCTGAAAAATCAATGAATGCTCTTGAGTTTGGAAGTGGAACAGGTTTATTAAGTTTTCAATTAAAAGATAATTTTAACACGATCACACTTGTTGACACATCAGAAGGAATGATAAAGGTTCTAAATGAAAAAATTGCAATCAACAACATTAAGAAATTTTACCCTATCCATACAAATTTGTTAGAAGAAAAAATCGATACGGGTGATTTTGATGTTGTTTATACTTCAATGACTTTACATCATATTATAGACCTTAATAAAATTTCAAAGATCTTTAATTCACTTTTAAAAACAAATGGCTATTTGTGTATCGCTGATTTGGTAAAAGAAGATGGTAGTTTTCACCCTCCCAGTCACAATTTTGAGGGTCATAATGGTTTTGATAAAGAAGAATTAAGTTCACTACTGGTTGCTAACGGATTTGAAATTTTATATTATAATATAAGCTATGTAATAGAAAAAGTAGTTGGTGATTCTATAAAAAAATATCCATTATTTTTAATGATATGCAAAAAGCTACATTGAACTAATTATTATATTAAATTATCCTTAAAAACATATCTTTTTCAATAGAATATTGCTTAAATTTATACAGAATTTATAAACTATATTCACATGGATAAAAAATTCAAAGTAAAGGTTAATAATTCTTCAGAATTTAACCTTAGCCAGAAACAAATTGATGGCTTAGATATAATTCCAGAAAATAATTCAAAATTCCACATTCTAATTGACAATCAAGCCTTTAAAGCTAATTTAGTTCAATCTGATTTTTACAAAAAAAAATATACAGTTGTTGTAAACTCAAATACTTATCAAATTGAAATTGCAAACCCCATAGATCAATTGATCAAAGAAATGGGATATTCTGTTGGTTCTTCAAAAAAACTCAATTTTATCAATGCGCCTATGCCGGGAATACTAATTGATATTAATGTGAAAGAAGGTGATCAAGTAAAGGAAGGAGACACCTTATTGATCTTAGAGGCTATGAAAATGGAAAATGCCATTATTTGTCCAAAAGAAGCCATTGTTAAATCTGTTTTTGCTGTAAAAGGTGAAACAGTTGAAAAAGGCAAATTGTTAATCGAATTAGAATAATCTCCAAAAAATATCAAAATGAAAAAAATACTGGTAGCCAATCGTGGTGAAATTGCTATACGTGTAATGAAAACTGCCAAAAAAATGGGTATTAAGACCGTTGCAGTTTATTCAAATATTGATAGAAATGCACCTCATGTAAAATTTGCCGATGAGGCAATAAATATTGGTGGAAATCCTTCAAATCAATCTTATTTATTAGGTAATAAAATTATTGAAGTTGCTAAAAAATTAAATGTTGACGGTATTCATCCGGGTTATGGTTTTCTAAGTGAAAATGCTGATTTTGCTGAAAAGGTTGAAGAAAATAACCTGATTTTTATTGGCCCTAAATCAAGGTCTATTAAAATGATGGGTGATAAATTAGCTGCTAAAGATGCTGTTAAAAACTATGATATTCCAATGGTTCCGGGAATTGACGAAGCTATAACCGATGTTGAAAAAGCTAAGAAAATTGCTACAGAAATCGGATTTCCAATCTTGATAAAAGCCGCCGCAGGTGGAGGTGGAAAAGGAATGAGAATTGTTGAAAATATTAAAGAATTGCCATCACAAATGAAAAGAGCGATTAGCGAAGCTACCTCTGCATTTGGTGATGGTTCTGTTTTTATTGAAAAGTATGTTACTTCACCTCGACATATCGAAATTCAGGTTTTAGCCGATACACATGGTAATGTAATTCACCTTTTTGAAAGAGAATGCAGTATTCAACGTCGACATCAAAAAGTAGTAGAAGAAGCTCCTTCTTCAATTTTAACACCAGAAATGAGATATCAAATGGGTGAAGCAGCAATTAATGTAGCAAGATCATGTGATTATGTAGGTGCAGGAACCGTTGAATTTTTGGTTGACAGCAAGATGAATTTTTACTTCTTAGAAATGAATACCCGTTTGCAGGTAGAGCATCCGGTAACGGAATTTATCACGGGAATTGATTTGGTTGAACAACAAATTAAAGTTGCCAAAGGCGAAAAATTATCAATCCAACAAAAAGATCTAACAATAAATGGCCATGCCATTGAATTAAGGGTATATGCCGAAGATTCTTTAAATGACTTTCTGCCAAATGTTGGTAAATTAGAAACTTATAAAATTCCTAAAGGAGAAAATATAAGGTTAGATGATGGTTATGAAGAAGGTATGGAGATACCAATCTATTACGATCCTATGATCTCTAAATTGGTTACCTATGGGCAAAATAGAATGGAAGCTATCCAATTAATGATCGAAGCTATTGAACAATATAAAATTGAAGGTGTAGAAACCACTTTACCTTTTGGAAAATTTGTTTGCGAACATGAAGCTTTTCAAACAGGAAAATTTGACACACACTTTGTGAAGAATTATTATTCTGCTGATAAGTTAAAATCTGAATTGGAAGAAGAAGCGAAAATTGCTGCTTTAATAGGATTAAAGATCTATTTAGAAGATCAAAAAAAATTAAGAATCCCCTAATAAATTAGATAACTCAAAAATTATCTTATGAACACAAAACAAAACGAACTGCGTAAAAGAATTACCGAAGCCAAACTCGGTGGAGGGATCAAACGAATAGAAAAACAACACCAAAAGAAGAAATTAACAGCTCGTGAAAGAGTTGATATACTGTTAGATGAAGGATCATTTGAAGAAATTGGTATTCTTGTAACACACAGAACAACCGATTTTGGTATGGAAAAAGAGCAATATTACGGCGATGGTGTTGTTACAGGTTATGGAACTATTAATGGCAGGTTAGTATATATTTTTTCACAAGACTTTACTGTTTTTGGTGGAGCCCTTTCAGAAACTCATGCCGAAAAGATCTGTAAAATTATGGATCTTGCGGTAGCTGTTGGTGCTCCTGTTATTGGTTTAAATGATTCCGGTGGAGCACGTATTCAGGAAGGAGTTCGTTCTTTAGGGGGATATGCTGATATTTTTTATAGAAATGTTCAGGCATCTGGTGTTATTCCTCAAATATCAGCTATTATGGGACCTTGCGCAGGAGGTGCTGTTTATTCACCCGCTATGACAGATTTTACATTAATGGTTGAAGAAACAAGTTATATGTTTGTTACTGGACCTAATGTAGTAAAAACTGTTACTAATGAAAAAGTAACTTCTGAAGAATTAGGAGGTGCAAGTACTCATTCTACCAAATCAGGCGTTACCCATTTAACATCTTCAAATGACGTACAAGGTTTAATGGATGTTAAAAAATTACTAAGCTATATCCCTCAAAACAATCGTGAAAAAGTACCTGATCTTCCTTATGAAATTGGTGAGGAAGTAAGAGAAGAATTAGAAGAAATTGTTCCAAAAGATACACATAAACCTTATGATATTCGAAAAGTTATCGAGGGTATATGCGATAAGGAATCTTTTTTTGAGATCCATAAAGAATATGCTGATAATATAGTTGTTGGATTTGCACGGTTGGCCGGGAAAAGTATTGGAATAATTGCGAACCAACCCATGAGTTTAGCTGGAGTTCTAGATGTGAACAGTTCAAAAAAAGCGGCTCGTTTTGTTCGTTTTTGCGATGCATTTAATATTCCACTATTAGTATTAGAAGATGTTCCGGGTTTCTTGCCTGGTACAGATCAGGAATGGCGAGGTATTATTGTTCACGGGGCAAAATTATTGTATGCCTTTAGCGAAGCAACCGTACCAAGAGTAACCGTAATTACCCGAAAAGCTTATGGTGGCGCTTATGATGTAATGAATTCAAAACACATAGGTGCCGATATGAATTTTGCATGGCCTACTGCCGAAATTGCAGTGATGGGTGCAAAAGGTGCCAGTGAAATTATCTTTAAAAATGAAATAAAAGAAGCAGATGATCCCATAGCAAAATGGAAAGAAAAAGAAGCTGAATATGCTTATAAATTTGCCGATCCTTATCGTGCAGCCAGAAGAGGTTTTGTTGATGAAGTGATCTTACCCAAAAATACACGTAGAAAATTGATCAAAGCATTTGCCATGCTTGAAAATAAAAAAGTAAACAGGCCAAAACGAAAACACGGTAATATCCCACTATAAAAAATGAGGGCTTCATTTAATATGAAGCCCTCATTAAAATTTGTACCAAATCTTAAACTATCTCAGCACTTAACCCCAGATCAAGTAATTTAGAACATCTTGCTTTTAATTCTTCATATTCGCCGGTTTTAACAGCGCATTTTCCTTTATAATGTACCAAATAAGTACATTGTTCAGCCTGAACCAAGGTATGATCACAAACATCTATCAATGAATCTATTACATAATCAAAAGTATGAATATCATCATTAAATAATATAATTTCATGTTGGTTGACCTCTTGTTCTAAGATCTCAACCTCCTCTTTTTTCTTTTCTTTTGTCATAAAAATTTCTTTCATCATCATTCAAATAATAATTTACAAAATTATAAAATTTTAATTTAAAACCAATTTTAGAAATTAATTCCAATCATTGATAATAAGAATCCAAATATAAAAAAGGGATTTGGTTGATAATCGGTAGGCAGGTTCAAACTAAATAATTAAAAAAATATTTAATCAAAATTTCACAAATTTTAATCCAACCCAATTATTTCTTTCTAAGGTCTTCTCTAATTTAAGTTGATTCTTTTGAGCTTCTTTATCAATTATTGGAATATCTTCTTTATAAAATCCGCTTAATAAAAGAACCCCTTTGTGTTCTAAATTATTTACATAGGTCTTGATATCCTGTAATAAAATATTGCGGTTAATATTGGCAATAATTACATCATATTTTCTAAAACCTAAAAAAGAAGCATCGCCTTGATAAACATCAATGTTATGAGCTTTATTTCTCTCTATGTTTTCCAAAGTATTTTCAAAACACCATTCATCAATATCAATTGCATCAATCATTTTAGTTCCTTTTTTCTCTGCAAAGATTGCAAGGATTCCGGTTCCACAACCCATATCTAAAACTGTTTTTCCTTTAAGATCCAATTCTAATAAATGCTGTATCATTAAATGAGTTGTCTCGTGGTGACCGGTACCAAAACTCATTTTTGGCTCAATAACAATATCGTATTTCAATTTTGGGTCTTTATGAAAAGGTGCTCTTATACTAACCTGATCATCTACCTGAATAGCTTCAAAATTCTTTTCCCATTCACTATTCCAGTTTACCTGTTCAATTTCTTTAAAATTATAAGAAAATACAATCTCATCCGAATTCAATATCTGAATATCATTCAAAATATTTTTATCCCAATCCTTTTTTTGAATGTAAGCGATAACACCATTTTCATTTTCAGTAAAACTTTCAAAACCAACTTCTCCCAATTCAGCAATTAATATCTCATTAGCTGTTTGTATAGGGAGTGTTAAAGACTTAATTATAAAAGTATAGGCGATGTAGTTCATTTGAATAGGTATTTGTTGAAAAAAAATCTGCGAAATCTTCGATATTTTATTATCGCAAAAAACGCAGATTATATAATTTGTTTAAGATCAATTAAAATATTTTAAATCGCTTTTATTAAAGCTACAAAATCTTTGGCATTTAATGCTGCTCCACCAATTAATCCACCATCAACATCTTCTTTTGAAAATATTTCTTTTGCATTAGCTGGTTTCACGCTTCCTCCGTAAAGAATAGAAACTTCTTCAGCTACATCACTAATATATCTTTCCGCAACCAATTCTCGAATAAAAGCGTGCATTTCCTGAGCTTGTTCCGGACTTGCAGTTTCACCTGTGCCAATTGCCCAAACCGGTTCATAAGCCAAAACAATTTTTTTCCAATCATCTGAAGTCAAATGAAATAAAGCTTTTTTAATTTGTTCTTCAACAACTTTAAAGTGATTTCCATTTTTTCTATCTTCCAAAACTTCTCCAAAACAGAAAATTACTTCCAAATCATTTTTTAGAGCATTATCAACCTTTTGAGCTAATAATTCATTGGTTTCACCAAAATATTCTCTTCTTTCCGAATGTCCTAAAATAACAGTTTTCACATGAATACTTTTGATCATACCAGCAGAAATCTCACCAGTATAAGCACCATTTTCAGCCTGATGCATATTTTGAGCAGCTACTTCAATTCTACTATCTTTTGTGCTTTTTGATGCTTTTTGAAGGTTTGTAAAAGGTGGTGCAATTATTACACGTGTATTCTTCAATTTCAATCCCTTTACAGCATCTTTTAATTCTTTAACCAAGGTTTTTGTTTCGCCGTAAGTCTTATTCATTTTCCAGTTTCCTGCTACTATTTTGCTTCTCATTTTTTACTGTTTTAAATTAGCATACAAAGATAATAAGAAACATCTTAAAGAAACTATAAAATAATTACTTTTGCATAAAGCTCTTTTATAAAATGAACAAACAAAAACTTATCGATCAGATCAAAGTTAAAAAATCCTTTTTATGTATTGGTTTGGATGTTGATCTAGAAAAAATACCGCAACACCTATTGGTTTTAGATGATCCAATTTTTGAGTTTAACAAACAAATTATCGATGCTACTCATCAATTAGCTGTTGCCTATAAACCCAATACTGCTTTTTATGAAGCCTATGGTATTAAGGGTTGGAAAGCACTTAGTAAAACCATTGATTATATCAATAAGAACTATCCTGAAATTTTTACTATTGCCGATGCTAAACGTGGTGATATTGGCAATACTTCTACCCGATATGCCAAGGCATTTTTTGAAGATATGAAATTTGATTCGGTTACCGTAGCTCCATATATGGGAAGTGATTCGGTAGAACCTTTTTTAGCTTTCGCAGATAAATTCACAATCCTTTTAGCCTTAACATCAAATAAGGGTGGATTGAACTTTCAAATCTTAGAAGATAAAAACGGACTTACTTTGTATGAAAAAGTATTACAAGAATCAAAAACATGGAAAAACAGTGATCAATTAATGTATGTTGTGGGTGCAACCCGACCAGAATATCTTCAAAAGATAAGAAAAATTGTTCCCGACAGCTTTTTGTTAGTGCCAGGAATTGGCGCTCAGGGCGGAAGTTTACAAGATGTTTGTAAATACGGTTTAACCGATGAAGTTGGCTTATTGATCAATTCTTCAAGAGGAATCATTTATGCATCTTCCGGTGATGATTTTGTCAAAAAAGCAAGAGAAAAAGCTTTGGAATTACAAAAAGAAATGGAAGTTTATTTTTGATAAATAAATTAAAAGAATCTTCTTCTTCATTTAGATTTTATATATTATTTTTGTCAATATTTTTTCGGGGTGTAGCGTAGCCCGGTTAGCGCGCCACGCTGGGGGCGTGGAGGTCGGAGGTTCAAATCCTCTCACCCCGACAAATAAAAATTCTTTCAAACAGAGTTTGAGAGGATTTTTTATTTTTCAGAGCGTTGAATGCTTGCATTCGAAAGTGGATGAAAGATAAAAAATCTCACATTGAGACAGCAATGTAAAAGGATTTTAATTTGCAATAAATCCCATTGAGGATCAACGTCTGTAAGGAGTTAATCCTTTCACTCCTACTTTTTAACTTCTCATAAAATATAAAAACATCGTAAACCATTGTATTGCAAGGGTTTTGTGTTTGAATATAATCTTATTTTGTCTTAAATTATTTCATTTAAACGATACAAATGTGTCAATAATCGGGTTTTGTTTCATTATATTATATTACATGTAGTTTCTTAGAACAGGTAAGTGAGTAAATTTATCTAAATGAAACTGGCATCCCTGATAATAATGAAAAGAATATCCTAAGTTAGAACGACTTTCTATAAAAAATTCTGGTAATTATATATCATCCTGATAATTTACCTTATGAAATTCAAACATGATGTGTTTGATTGTAAAATTTAAAAAAATCTTTATCTGGAATTAGAAACCAAAAATTATTCGTATGTTTGAACATATAAACATACTATATGAAAATATCAATAGACCATTCAAGTCCGATCCCCTTGCATTCACAGGTGGAACAACTACTACGAGAGCTAATTAAAGAAAAACAATACATTAACGGTAACCCTTTACCAAAAGAAGTTGATTTATCAAAAATGCTGGGAATTGCCAGGAATACTATTAGACAGGCAACAAATAAAATGGTATATGAAGGTTCTTTAACCAGAAAAAAGGGTGTAGGTACTTTTGTCGCTCCAAAAAATGTTAGTACCAAATTAGATAATTGGTCAAGTTTCACCGAAGAAATGAACCAGCTTGGAGTTCAGTTTAAAAACTATAGTGTTGAATCTTCATTTATTAAAGCTGATTCTGTTTTAGCAACAAACCTAAATATTAAAGAGAACAAAGAAGTACTTGAATTAAAGAGGTTAAGAGGTGATAATGAAGGTCCTTTTGTCTATTTTAAATCATATTTTCATCCACGTATAGGTATAGCAGGAGATGAGGATTTTAGTATGCCATTGTATGAGATGATTGAAACCAAATATTCAACAAGAGCTGTTACATCAAGAGAAGAAATAAAAGCTATTGCGGCAGATGTTGAAATGTCTGAAAAACTTCGGGTAAACCCTGGAACACCTATACTATTTAGAAAAAGAGTTGTTCTTGACCCTGGAGGAAGAATCATTGAGTATAATCTATGTTATTACAGAAGCGATAAGTTTACATATACAATAGATATTAAGAGAAGCTGATGAATAAAGAAAGCTCAAATATTTGTGTTGGAGTTGATATTGGAGGAAGTCATATTTCTGCATGTCTTATAAATATGCATGACAACTCAATTATGAAGGATAGTTATCGCGAATGCTCAATTGATGGTAATCAATCTGCATTACGAATATTAAAAAGATGGAGTACTCTAATAAATGAAACCATCAAGTTTAGTCCTGATAATATAAGGAATATTGGTATTGCAATACCAGGGCCTTTCGATTATGAAAAGGGAATATCAAAAATACTTAATGTTGGTAAATATGAACAGTTTTTTGGGATTAATATCAGGCAATATCTTAGTTCAACACTTAACATACAAACAAATAGAATTTATTTTATTAATGATGCTACTGCATTTGCTTTAGGTGAGTATCATCAGCAATATAGTTCAAAATATAAGAGAACACTAGCATTGACGTTGGGTACGGGGTTTGGGAGCACCTATATAATTGAAGGTGTTCCTCAATCTAAATTGCTATATAATGAGCCTTTTAAGAAAAGTATAGCAGATAATTATTTTTCTACACGTTGGTTTGTCGAAGTCTATAACAACAACAATTCAAATAAAATTAAAAATGTAAAGCAACTTAGCGAACTGGCAGAGAAAGGCAATAGAAGTGCTCTGGATATTTTTGAAGAATTTGGAAATAATCTTGGATCTTTTCTACAAAAACACTTATACCCTGAAAAGGTAGAATGTTGCATTATTGGAGGAAATATTAGTAAATCCTGGAGATATTTTGCCCCAACGCTTAAGAAACATATTAAAACCCCAATTGTTAAAGCCAATACTAATACGCACTCACCTCTAATTGGTGCTGCAATAAATACAATGAGTCAAAATGCAACAACTTTAGAAAAAAGAAAAACTTCCCAGGTTCTTATCCCTAGAGATATTAAGAAAACAAATCAGGGCAAATATGATATTTATCCTGGATTTAAAGTTGCAAAAAATTCAATAAAAACAGGTTACTATGAATTAGCAGATTATATTGAAACCCACAAAACTATTGTAATTGATGGTTATGCCGGAGTTTTATGGGAGGATTTGTGTGAGAATCTTGGTTTAGAGTTACGAAAAAGGAACTTGAAAGTTTTATGGCATGATGTTTCTGCTGCACTAAAAGACAGTGCTGAAATTGATAACATGATTGTTCCATACCTGGGTGGTGATGACCCTATTTTTGGTAGAAAAACTTCTTTAAAACTGAATGATTTTTTCAATGCTGATTATTTAAATAATATCAATACCGACAGTGATGCTGATATAAATATATTATATGGTACCGGTGCTGCATTATGCAAATGGGACGCTCCATTATTATATGTTGACCTTCCAAAGAATGAGTTGCAGTTTAGAATGCGAGCAGGTAAAATAACAAACCTTGGAGCAGAAAATGTTTTTGCTGCCAAAGTAATGTACAAACGTTTTTACTTTGTTGACTGGGTAGTATTAAATAATCATAAGCAGCAGTTAATTTCTGATATTGATATTATTATTGATGATCAAAGACCGGAGAAACCATTTTGGACTACAGGAGAAATTTTACATAGTAGCCTAAAAAAAATGAGTGAAAATTATTTCAGGGTAAGACCATGGTTCGAACCCGGTGTATGGGGTGGTTCATGGATTAAAAACAATATTGAACAGCTCAACAAAGACGTGCCCAATTACGCATGGTCCTTTGAGCTCATCGTACCTGAAAATGGTTTGCTTCTGGAAGATGAAGGGAAAATGTTGGAGGTATCTTTTGATATGCTGATGTTTCAGGAATATAAAAATGTATTAGGTAATGCCGCAGAGCAATTTGGAGTTGAATTTCCAATTCGATTCGATTTTCTGGACACGTTTGATGGTGGAAATCTTTCCTTGCAATGCCATCCGCTAACTGAATATATGAAGAAGGAGTTTGGTGAGAGTTTTACACAAGATGAAACATACTATATTCTAGACAAAAAAGGGCAGGCCAATGTTTATCTGGGCTTTCAGGAGTCAATTGATCCCGCAGAGTTTAGAAAAGAGCTAAACCGTAGTTTTGAGAATAATACTCCAATAGATATTGAAGACTTTGTTATGTCTCATCCGGCAGAAAAACATGATCTTTTTCTAATTCCAGGCGGAACCATTCATGGCTCAGGAAAAAACAACATGGTACTTGAAATTAGTGCAACACCATATATTTTTACTTTTAAATTGTACGATTGGCTACGTCCTGACCTTGATGGAAAACCACGACCACTGAACATTGATAGAGGATTTGATAATTTGCAGTTTTCAAGAAAGGGCAAAAAGGTTATAAGTGAATTGATTTCGAAACCAATATTGCTTGATAAAGGGTATAACTGGAAATTAATTCATTTGCCAACACATTCAGAACATTTTTATGATGTACACAGGTACGAGTTTCAAGATGAGATACACATTGAAACTGAAGGGCAGTGTCATATTATGATGTTAGTTGAAGGAACTTCTCTTATTCTTGAAACAGAAAATGGAATGAGACAAAGATTTAATTTTGCTGAAACCTTTGTTATACCTGCTGCATGTGGTAAATACAGGTTAATTAATGAAAATAATGCCACATGTAAAGTAGTCAAAGCATTTGT
>JBDLIB010000069.1:0-14795 GCA_039715085.1 Bacteroidota bacterium
CATATGGAAGAGATAGATCTTTGTTGGAGAATTAAAAATGAAGGTTTTGATATTCAATATGTTGGAAATTCAACAGTATATCATGTTGGAGGTGCTACATTAAATGAATACAACCCCAGAAAAACTTTTTTAAATTTTAAAAATAGTTTGGTTACCATTCTTAAAAACGTACCGTTTCCTTCTGTGATTTTTGTGATTTTTGCCAGGCTGATCTTAGATGGAATTGCGGGAATTAAATTTGCACTTGGATTAAAATTTAACCATACTTTTGCAATTATTAAAGCACATTTCAGTTTTTATTGGAACATCCCAAGGACACTTAAAAAAAGAGTCAAAATTTCAAAAAAGTATAAAAATTACTACCATACTTTTAGCATTGTCTGGCAATATTTTATCAGAAGTAGAAAAACATTTGAAGAACTTCTGTAGGGCCTAACTATTATTGTCAATTTCAATTATCTGTCAGAGTCACCTGCACTACTTTTCAACTTTTAAACTTTTGGCCTTTCGACTTTATTTCACCTCACACTATCCTTAATATGGATAATATCTCTTTTCACTTTTCCTGTTTTAATAGCTTTATGACTTTCATAACACTCTAAAAAGGCTTCGATAATCTGCAGGTCGCTCGCTTTTTGAATGAATCTTTCAGAGTAATTACATTCCGCTAAAAGATCATTCAGTTCCTTTCTGCTCATATCGAGATAATCCATGATCACTTCTCTACTGTATTTCTGCTCCATCATATTTCGCAACTCATCCCCCTCTTTTAATTTTTTTAAGCGTTTCATTTCCTTAGGCTTATTACCTAATTTATTATACCAAAAATCAACAGGGTTAAATAAAGCAGCTACAACCGAATTATTACTATATCCTGATGTTCCTACTTCGTATGTTTGCGGTAAACCGTTAATATGAATTCTTGAATACCTGTCCACAGGCACATTTTTAGCATCAATAACCAAAACACCGATCAATTTATGTGATCTGACAGTAACTTCATCGATATTAACAATCTTTTCATGTATGGCTATCTCTAATTCGTTACCTTTTAACAAATCCTTGGTTATTTTTAATTTAATAGATTGGTAACCCAAATAAGATATAAATAAGGTATCGTTCTGTTTGGCTGAAACTTCAAATTCTCCTTTAATATCAGTAACCGAACCTCTGACAGAGTTTAAATTCAGAACATGTGCATTTGAGAGAGGTTCCTTTGTTGTAACGCTTATTATTTTTCCTTTTAAAGTAGAAGCTGATCTTTGCTTGATAGTATCACCTTCTTTTGTATCAATCTCTTGAGAAAAAGCGGAAAATATAAAGCCAAAAAAAAGTAGAAAAGGTAAAATTTTTTGCATAGGCAATGATACAATAAAAAATAAATTGAAGCTAATAAAAAACGTGAAAAACAAGTTAATTTTTAAAAAAAAGTGCGCATAACTGGACTCGAACCAGCACGTTCTAAATCGAACACCAGGCCCTCAACCTGACGCGTCTACCAATTCCGCCACATGCGCTTTTATTTGAAACAAATCTAAAAAAAAATCCCGCAAATTGCGGGATTAATTTTACAAAATTTGTGACCTGACTGGGGCTCGAACCCAGGACCCTCTCCTTAAAAGGGAGATGCTCTACCAACTGAGCTATCAGGTCATTGCCTTTCGTTTTGCGGTTGCAAATATACTACCTTTTATTGTTTGTGCAAATCTTTTTTTAAATAATTTTTTGAAAATTTTAAATTAATTTTTAGCAGTCTAAATATCAATTTTTTAAGCCAAAAATATTTTTTAAAAAAAGAAAAAAATCAGGTTTTTTGTTTCTTCTTTTTTGCGGCCGGGAATAACACATTATTTAATATCAATCTGTATCCAGGTGAGTTTGAATGAAGATCGAGTTCGGTTTTTGGATCACCTACACGATGCTGATAATCTTCGGGGTCATGGCCACCGTAAAACGTAAACATTCCCTTACCTTTTACACCGTGAATATATCGGGCTTCCCCATTCATATTATTCTGCCCCAATACCAAAATTGTCGATTTCACCGTATTTGGATTAAAAGCGGTGGTTTGCCCCATAAAACCTTTTATCAATAAAGTGTGATTTTGACATAGCATACTAGGTATCATATCCCATTTTGCAGAAAATTCTTTTAACTCAAAATAATCTTCTGTCTTCAATATTTTACGTTTTCTGGTGGTATCAATATTTGAGAATTCATAGATCATCGGATTTCTTTCCAGCGTAAAGTTCGTAAAAGCAAAAGTGTTATTGTAATCGATTTTATTCTGATAGTTACTTTCGGAAGGGTCACCATCAAACATAGTCTCACAAATATCCACACCTTCAGCAGATAAAGCAATATCAAAACTATCTGTAGCCGAACACATTGCAAACATAAACCCTCCTCCAATTACGTAATCCCTGATCTTCAATGTAACCGCCAATTTTTCCTGAGATACTTTTTCAAATCCTAATTCTCCGGCAAGCTTTTCGGAATTCTTCTTATTTTCTATATACCATGGCATCATTCTAAATGTACTGTAGAACTTACCGTATTGCCCGGTAAAATCTTCATGATGCAAATGTAACCATTCGTATAAGAGAAGTTTATCCTGTAAAACTTCCTTATCATAAACAACATCATAAGGAATTTCGGCATATTTCAAAACCAAAGTAACTGCATCATCCCAAGGTTGATTCCCTTTAGGTGAATAAACCGCTATCCTTGGTGCTTTTTCTAAAATTACTGCTTGCTTATTTTGAGAAGGGCTCTCAATTTCTTCCAAAATCTGTAATACTTTGGTATCTGAAATTACCTCATATGAAACTCCACGAATAGTACATTCAGTTCTTAGTATTTCTATATCTTCCAGCAAAAAAGAACCTCCCCGATAATTAAGCAACCATTTTACCTTGTGAGAATTTTCTAGTGAAAAATACGTAATTCCATAAGCCTTTAGATGATTTTCCTGGGAAACATCATCCATAGGAATTAAGATAAAAGATGCCATTACAGCATTCGAAAACAAGTAAAATGCAATAAGTAAAAAAGTATGTTTGATCTTAATGGTCAAATTATATTTAATCTATTTATATTCCGCTCTACATTAAATCATTATATCATTAAATCATTGTATCATTAAAAAGGAACATCACCATCATCAGGAGGAGTACCAAAAGCATCCTGAGCATTTGCAAAGTTATCGGGTGAAATTTCACTATTGATAGAAGATTGGAATTCGGTACCAAATCCTTCATCCAAATTTGAGAATTTTGCAAATTTACCTTCAAATTTTAATCGGATATTATCCAAACCACCATTACGATGTTTTGCCATGATAAATTCTCCCTGGCCTTCACATGGTGTCCTGTCATCATCATCCCATTCGGTTAAACCATAATATTCCGGACGGTAAATAAAAGAAACAATATCTGCATCCTGCTCAATTGCTCCGGATTCACGTAAGTCGGATAAAAGTGGTCTCTTACTTCCTCCTCTTGTTTCCACTGCACGAGACAACTGAGACAAAGCAATTACAGGAATGCTCAATTCTTTTGCCAAAGCTTTTAAATTTCGGGAAATTGTGGAAATTTCCTGTTCCCTGTTTCCTCCTCCTTTTACAGCAGAACCGGCTGTCATCAATTGTAAATAGTCAATGATCACAATTTTAACACCGTGTTGTGATACCAATCTACGCGCCTTTGCCCTCAGGTCGAAAACCGCCAACGAAGGTGTATCATCAATAAACACAGGTGCTTCTGATAAATTTTTCACTTTTCTCTGCAATATTTCCCATTCGAAAGCTTCTAAATTTCCTTTACGCAATTTTCCAGAAGAAATTCCTGTTTCACTGGATATCATACGGGTTATTAACTGCACAGACGACATCTCTAAAGAAAATATTGCAACCGGTATATTAAAATCAATTGCCATATTTTTTGCCATTGACATAACGAAAGCTGTTTTTCCCATACCCGGCCTTGCAGCTAAAATTACAAGGTCTGAAGGTTGCCACCCTGAAGTAAGTTCATCTAGTCTTTTAAACCCTGTAGGAACACCACTCATTCCTTCCTGGTTTGAGATCTCTTCAATTTTTTTCAATGCCTGGGCTACCAAGCCCTCTGCTGCTTCAGAACTTTTCTTTAAATTACCCTGGGTTATATCAAATAATTTCGCTTCTGCATCATCTAACAGGTCAAAAACATCCACTGTTTCATCATAAGAATTATGAATAATTTCATTGGAAATAGAAATTAACTGTCGCTGGATAAATTTTTGAATAATGATACGGGCATGAAACTCAATATGCGCTGCAGAAGAAACTTTTTGTGTAAGATTGATCAGATAAAAATCACCTCCGGCTTTCTCTAATGTTGCATCTTTTCGTAACTGGTTGGAGACGGTAAGTAAATCAATCGGCTCAGCCTTATTAAAAAGTTTATGGATTGCATCAAATATAATCTGATGAGCAGGCTTATAAAAAGCATCGGAATGCAAAATATCAATAACATCATCAACCCCTTTTTTATCGATCAGCATAGCACCAAGAACAACCTCTTCTAAATCAGTAGCTTGAGGTGGAAGTTTGCCTTGCTCTAAATTAATAACTGTTCCTTTTTTGTTATTTTGAGGCTGAAATGATTTTGCGTTTTCCATGAGGCAAATGTAGTTTTTTACATACGAATAACCACTTTTTTTAATTTAATATATGTTAACAAATTATGTTAACAACATTAACCTTTGTTAATAAACTCTTACTTTTAAAAATATACAGAGAGTGAAATTAACCCTTGCTACTTTAAAACTTACTTCCTTTTATAAAATTTAATACAATTATTTCCAACACTTTCACGAAACTTAAAAAAAATCAATTACTTTTATCCTGTATGATTATTTAATAAAATTATCAACAATTATTGTTAACAATTTTCTACCTGATCAAGTCATCTGATGAAACGGACCAACACAATTTTAACGATATTACTTTTTGTACAAATAATTATATATCAAATATTTACTTATTTTCCTGATTTTATAGAGAAATTTTATTCAAACGGAATTTACATCTATATATCTAAACTTTTCAGATATGTTTTTGGATGGATTCCCTTTTCTGTTGGGGATATAATCTATGGTTTTATATTCATATTTATTGCAAAGTTCTTCTTAAATATCATTAGATCTGAGAGACGAAATTTTAAGGAAATCCTTCTTCAAATCGGGTCTGCTTTATCTGTAGTTTATTTCCTGTTCTATATGCTTTGGGGCTTAAACTATTATAGAAACTCCCTTTTTGACTCAATGAAAATGGAAAAACAACCTTTTGATAAAATTGCTCTTTTGCAATTTACCGAAAAATTGCTTTTCGAAACGAAAACTCTTCAGGTTGAACTATCAAAAAATGACTCTGTAAAAGTGGTTGTTCCTTACAGTAAGAATCAGATTTTAGATAAAACTGCACAAGGTTACCAAAATCTAAGTGAAATTTCTACGCAGTATAATTATCACCCAATTTCTTTAAAAAAATCTTTATTTAGTTTACCATTGACTTATATGGGATTTGCAGGATATTTAAACCCTTTGACAGGTGAAGCCAATGTAGATCATTTAATTCCTAAAGTTACTTTACCAATGACCTGTTCGCATGAAGTTGCGCATCAGTTGGGGATCGCCTCTGAATCTGAAGCGAATTTTATTGGTTTCCTGGCTGCAAATAAAAATGACGATAAATATTTTCAATACTCCGCATACCTTTTAGCCTATCGATATGCTTTATACGACCTGTCTTTACAGGATGAAACACTCTTTAAGGAATTTATAGAAAAGACTCCAAAAGGAATATTAAAAAATTTTGAAGAGATCGAATTATTTTGGAAAGAATACGAAAATCCGACAGAGCCATTTTTTAAAGCATTTTACGACAATTACCTAAAGATCAATCAACAAGAAGAAGGAATAAAAAGTTACAGTAGAATGACAGACCTGCTAATGGCTTATGACAAAAAGTACGGATTTTAGGTCGAATGATAAAATGATTCAATGATTGAATGATTTGAAACCTATCCGTCTCGCAGAGCGGGAAGAGTTGAGAAGAATGACTGGAAGACCGAAGTCCGAAGGCGGAAGTGATAGAGCGACGGAACAATAAATGAAGGTATTCTTTGCGTAGACCTTTGAGAACCTTTGCGTGAAAAAAAATATAAATATTAACAAAAGTGTAAACAAAATCAGGACGAGTCAAAATTTAAAAATCATTATCATATTTTTTATTATAGCATTGCATCATTAAATCATTATAGCATTCTGTCATTGTAACATTATATCAATTTCATTCCTCTACAACAATAGCTATTTTTTTCCCATCAGGACTTACTGCCATACGAGTAATATTCTTTAATACAATATCACTATCGATCAAAATTTGAGTCCATTCGTTATCCTTATTCGACCGGAATTTAAATATTTTATCATCTTTTCCCATTAGTATAGACCCCTGAGGTGTCCACACCATATCTTCAGAGCCTTCCACAGCATCTACAATATAGACCGATTCACTCGTAACAGGATTGATAGCATAAATTTCAGATACTTCATGGCTTTTACTGATAAAACTGATTAATTTATCACCTACAGATAATTTTACTGGAATCTTATTTAATGATCTTCCAATATTTTGCTGAATTGGATACTTTATTTTATGCTTGAAATTTGAAACCTGCAAAGTAACTTCATCCCCCAGAACGAAAGATACCACCTTATTTTTATCTACCCATACATAATACCCCACTTTCAAATCAGGGATCAATACTTCCGGTTCCTTATTTTTATATGCATATTTATACAACAATTGTGTACCATCATCCTCCATTCTTACACAGGTGAAAAATTTCTTATTACGAGGATAGATACTGGGAGAAAATTCATTTGCTTTGGTATCTGTAATCCAGGTTCTGAAATTACCTTCAATTTCATATCTTGCAATATCAGATTGACCATCTCTCATGGAAGCAAACAAAATTGCACTGCCATCTTCTAAAAAAAATGGTTGATTATCATATCCTTTATTTTGTGAAATGTTTACAGGATTAGCAATAACTATTGTACTATCCGATTCAAACAGGTCGAATAAGTAAATCTCGGTAGCGTTCTGTGAAAACAGAACGTAGCTATAAAATAGCATCAAAATTGAGGGAATTGTCTTAAAATGCATTTAAATATTTATTTCTTTTCTAACAAGTATAAAATTATAAAAAAATCTATTCAACACTCAAAAATCTTTTAAAATATTTTGTATTTTTCAAATTTAAACAGAGTAATACACTAAAACTCAAAATTTGAAGCCAAAATCTATTTCCAGCTTACAAAATCCTTTTATTAAAAATATCCTGCAGTTGCAGGAAAAATCCCGAATACGCAAAAAGAGTAAATTATTTGTTATTGAAGGACTTAGAGAGGTTTCATTGGCTTTAAAAGGAAATTATCTTATAGAAACTTTACTTTTTTGTGAAGAGATTATTTCTTTAACACAAATAGAGAGTCAACTAAAAATCCCCAAGAAAACTGAACTCATTGAGATCTCTAAAGAAGTTTACCAAAAGATTTCACACAGAAAAACAACCGAAGGAATTGTTGCTGTAGCAAATAGCAAAACTATAGGCCTAAACGATCTCCAATTAAATAAAAATTCGCTTATTTTAGTTGCCGAAGCTCCAGAGAAACCGGGTAATATTGGTGCTTTACTTCGAACTGCAGATGCTGCAAATCTCGATGCAGTGATCATTGCAAATCCAAAAACCGATCTTTACAACCCCAATATCATTCGCTCGAGTGTTGGCTGTATTTTTACAACCCAGATTTCTACTAGTACCACCAATGAAATAATAGAATTTCTTCAACAAAATCAAATTCAGATCTTTTCGGCAGCTTTAGCTGAAAACAGTGAAAATTACACCTCTCAAAATTACATAAAACCTTCGGCTATTGTAGTAGGCACTGAGGCAACCGGATTAAGCGATGAATGGCTGCAAAATTCTACAAAAAAAATAATTATACCTATGCAGGGTGAAATAGATTCTCTAAATGTTTCTGTTTCGGCTGCAATTATTATTTTTGAAGCCAAAAGACAAAGAGAAAAAAACAGTTAGAAGACGGAAGTCAGAAGTTTAAAGGATTTTTGTAAATATCTTACTTCGGTCATCGGTCTTAAGACTTCAAACCTAAAAAAACATGACCCCACAAATTTTATTCAATATAATTATAGTCATTTTGGTAATCGACTTTATTTTCGACAAAATCATCGACCATTTGAATGCAAAACATTATAATGACAAAATTCCTGCTGAATTAAACGATGTTTATAGCGAAGAAGAATATTATAAATCACAAGATTACAAAAACGAAAATCACAAATTCTCGGTGATAACCTCCATTTTTTCTTTTTTGGTGATGATTGCTTTTTTTTATGCAAAAGGTTTCGCTTTTGTAGATGATCTTGCAAGAAATATTACAGATAATGAGATCTTTACAGGACTTATATTTTTTGGTATAATCATGCTGGCCAGTGATATTATCACAACACCATTTAGCTTTTATCAAACTTTTGTAATTGAAGAAAAATATGGCTTTAATAAAACCACAAAGAAATTATTTTTTATTGACAAGGTCAAAGGCTGGCTTTTAAGCATTGTCATAGGTGGTGGTTTACTTGCTCTGATCATTTGGTTCTACGAAAAAACAGGAGATCAGTTCTGGATATACACTTGGATCTTGGTTGCAGTTTTTTCCATTTTTATGACCTTATTTTATTCCTCTTTAATCGTTCCTCTTTTTAACAAACAAACACCTTTGGAAGAAGGAGATCTTCGTACAGAAATTGAGACTTTTGCAACTAAGGTTGGATTTAAACTAGATAATATTTTTGTTATTGATGGTTCTAAAAGGTCAACAAAAGCGAATGCCTATTTTTCCGGTTTTGGCCCGAAAAAGAGGATAGTGTTATATGATACTTTGATAAATGACCTGGAAAATGATGAAATAGTTAGTGTGTTGGCCCATGAAATTGGACACTATAAGAAGAAACATGTATTTATTAATATGATTATATCCGTTCTATTAACCGGTTTTACTCTATATATTTTATCCTTATTGATCAATAACTCTCTACTCTCTCAAGCATTATCAGTAGAAAAAAACAGTTTCCATATAGGATTAATTGCTTTTGGAGTTTTATATAGCCCCATCTCTGAGCTGACCGGAATAATCATGAATTATATTTCCAGAAAATTCGAATTCCAAGCAGACGATTATGCAAAGACAAATTATAACGGAGAGTCGCTTATTAATTCATTAAAAAAATTATCGCAAAAAAGTTTGAGTAATTTAACACCTCACAAAGCTTATGTATTTTTACATTACTCCCATCCCACTTTACTGGAAAGAGTAAGAAGTTTGCGTTAAAATATTAATAATTTTCAAAATTTCACTTGGTATTTACTTTAAAAATACTATTTTTAATTTATGGCATATACAGCAACCATAGAGGATGAAAAAAAGGAGATTGCGAAGCGATATAAAGAGATGCTTCACGACACCTATCAAACGCTTACCAAAGAAAATATTTCTTTGATACGTAAGGCGTTTGAATTTGCTACCGATGCCCATAAAGATCAAAGAAGAAAAACAGGCGAACCTTATATCTATCACCCAATTGCGGTTGCAACTATCGTTGCTAATGAAATTGGTTTAGGTGCAAACTCAATTGCAGCAGCCTTACTACATGATGTTGTTGAAGACACCGATTATACTTTTAATGACATTGAACAGTTATTTGGTGAAACTATAACGAAGATCGTAAATGGTCTGACAAAAATATCCCGCTTAAAAAAAGACAAAGACATATCGATTCAAGCAGAAAATTTTAGAAAAATGCTTCTAACATTAAATGATGATGTAAGGGTTATTTTGATAAAAATTGCCGATCGTTACCACAATATGCAAACGCTTGAGTCTATGAAACCTGAAAAGCAGGTAAAAACTGCTTCAGAAACACTTTTTATTTATGCACCTCTTGCACACAGGCTGGGTTTGTACAATATCAAAACAGAACTGGAAGACCTGGGTTTAAAATATACAGAACCGGAGGTTTACTACGATATTTCCAACAAGATAAAACAAAGTAAGGAAGATAGAGAAAAGTATATTAAGGAGTTTTCAAAATCTATTGAAAAATCGTTAGAAGATGAAAATTTTGATTACCAGATTAAAGGCAGGACAAAATCAATATTTTCAATCAGGAAAAAGATGCGAACCCAAGGGGTTAGTTTCGATGAAGTATATGATAAGTTTGCGATAAGGATAGTTTATAGTTCTTCCCTAAAAGAAGAAAAATTTAATGCCTGGAAGATTTATTCTATTGTAACCGATTATTATAACCCAAACCCAAACCGATTAAGAGACTGGATCACACAACCAAAATCTACCGGTTATGAATCTCTGCATACAACAGTTATGGGTCCAAAAGGCAGATGGGTTGAGGTACAAATAAGGTCTAAACGCATGAATGAAATTGCTGAAAAAGGTTATGCTGCTCATTTTAAATACAAACACGGAAGTATTAATGAATCAGGCTTGGAAATTTGGCTAAATAAATTAAAAGATTCTTTAGAAAACCCCGATTCAAATGCAGTTGATTTTGTTGAGCAGTTCAAACTTAACCTTTATTCGAAAGAGATCTATGTGTTTACACCCCAGGGAGATATAAAATCCCTACCCAAAGGGGCAACCCCTATCGATTTTGCTTATGCGATACATACCGAAGTTGGTAATCACTGCCGCGGGGCAAAAGTAAACGGTAAATTGGTTCATTTAAACTATGTTTTGCTAAGTGGTGATCAGGTTGAAATTATTACTTCGGAATCTCAAAAACCAAAACTTGCCTGGCTGGATATGGCAAAAACGGCCAGGGCAAAATCAAGGATCAAAAGCGTTTTAAAAGAAGATCACAAAATAATTGCTAAAGAAGGAAAAGAAATTTTAGCCAGAAAATTACGCCATTTAAAGATTTCATTTGATGAAAAAACGGTCAATGAATTGGTGAATTTCTTCAAATTAAAAACAAGCTTTGACCTGTTCTTCAGAATTGGTAATGGTTCTATTGAAAATCAGCAACTAAAGAGATATGCATCACAACGCTCTAATGCTTTTGTAAATTTCTTTAAAAGTAAAATAAAACGAGGAACCAAACGTGAATTAGGAACTCCCGGAGATGAGGTCACTTCAAATTACGACTTGCTGGTTTTTGGAAATGATGAAGAAAAATTAAGTTACAGCTATGCTAAATGTTGCTCTCCTATTCCTGGAGATAAGGTTTTTGGTTTTGTAACGGTAAGTGAGGGTATTAAAGTTCACAGAACCGACTGCCCAAATGCTGTAAGCCTGCAATCGCAATTTGCATACCGGATTTTAACTGCAAAATGGAAAGATTCAACGCATTCAGGATTTAAGGCTACTTTTAAAATAATTGGTATTGATGATATTGGCTTAATGAATAATGTAACCAAAGTAATTTCCAACAACCACAATGTAAACATCAAGAAACTTGATTTTTCCAGTGAGGAAGGATATTTCCAGGGAAAAATCACTGTAGATGTTAAAAATAACCAACAGATCCTTAAATTACTTCAACGAATAAAGAAAATTGACGGGATTGAAAAAGTAGAACGAACAACAAAATAAAAATCTAATATTTTTTTATTTTTTTTCAGTTATATATATATTTTTAAATGTAAATTTGTTATTTAAATTTTTTATTAAATAAATGAAAAATACCGATAATCAAGAGTTAGTCAAAGCTTTCTTTACCAAGTTTTTAGAACAAAAAAAACATCGTAAAACTCCGGAACGCTTTGCTATTCTTCAGGAAATCTACAATAGTGATAAACATTTTGATATAGAATCACTTTATATCGATATGAAAAATAAAAATTATCGTGTTAGCAGGGCTACTCTTTATAATACAATAGAGTTATTATTGGAATGTGGTTTGGTAAGAAAGCACCAGTTTGGTCAAAATCAATCCCATTACGAGAAATCTTATTTTAACAAACAACACGATCATATAATATTAGCCGACTCTGGCGAAGTAATAGAGTTTTGTGATCCTCGGATTGAAAATATAAAAAAATCTCTGGAAGACATTTTTGATATAAAAATAGATAGTCATTCACTATATTTTTACGGTAAGAAAAACTAATCATAAACTATAAAAATTCAAATCAATGGTTGATTTATTATTAGGCCTCCAATGGGGCGATGAAGGAAAAGGAAAAATTGTTGATGTCTTAACAAAAGACTACGATATCATTGCTCGTTTTCAAGGCGGGCCAAATGCAGGGCATACCCTAATATTTGATGGTAATAAACACGTTCTTCATACGATCCCATCAGGTATTTTTCATGAAAAGGCACTAAATATAGTAGGAAACGGAGTTGTTATCGATCCTGTTATCTTCAAAAAAGAAATTGATAATCTATCCGGTTATAACATCGATTTTAAAAAGAAACTCTTTATTTCGCGTAAAGCTCATATCATTCTACCAACCCACCGTCTTTTGGATGCAGCTTCGGAAACCATGAAAGGTAAAGCCAAAATTGGTTCCACTTTAAAAGGTATTGGTCCGACTTATATGGATAAGACAGGTAGAAATGGTATGCGAATAGGTGATCTGGAACTGGATAACTGGAAAGAAAAATATTCCGCTTTAGCGAAAAAGCATTTAAAAATGCTTGATTTTTATAATGTAGATATTCAATTTGACCTTAAAGAATTAGAAAAAGAATTCTTTAAAGCTATAAAATTATTAAAATCTCTAACATTTATTGATAGTGAAGAATTCTTCAATCAGGCAATGATAGATGGTAAAACTATTTTAGCTGAAGGTGCACAAGGGTCTTTATTGGATATTGACTTTGGAACCTATCCTTTTGTAACATCTTCGAATACAACTGCTGCCGGCGCCTGTACAGGTTTGGGAGTTGCACCAAATAAAATTGGAGAAGTTTACGGAATTTTTAAAGCCTATACCACCCGCGTAGGTTCTGGGCCTTTCCCAACCGAACTTTTTGATGAAGATGGCAAAACCATGGCAGAAGTTGGTAACGAATTTGGAGCAACTACAGGAAGACCACGTCGTTGCGGCTGGCTGGATCTTGTAGCTCTGAAATATGCTGTCCAAATAAATGGTGTTACACAACTGATGATGATGAAAGGGGATGTATTATCCGGTTTCAACACTTTAAAAGTCTGCACTTCCTATAAATATAAAGGGGAAGAAATTTCACACCTGCCATATAATATTGAAGAAGAAAATGTTAAAGTTGTTTATACCGAATTAAAAGGTTGGAAAGAAGACCTTACAGGTTTATCTGATGCCAAAGACCTTCCAAAAAGCTTAAATGACTATATTACATATATTGAAGAATTTGTTGGAGTACCTGTGAAATTAGTTTCGGTTGGCCCTGATAGAAAACAAACAATACATATGTGATAATTTTAAATATTTAACCTTTTAAAGAGGCTGTTTAGATTACTTTTCAAACAGCCTCTTTTTATTGTAAGCCGAATTGATTATTTTTGAATTTAAATTTTCAGATTGAAAACCAAAGCCCTACTCATAATATCACTATTTTTTACACTCTTCACTTTCTCACAGGGAAAGAGAATAAATATCATACATTCAGATAATTCAGCAATTGATGAGGAAAAACTTCCGGGTGCTACCGTTTTACTGGGAAATGTTCATATCAACCATGAGGGGAGTTCTCTTAAATGCAAGAAAGCTGTTCACTACACCAAAGAGAATTATATAAAAGCTTACGGTAATGTAATACTTAATCAAGGAGATACGATCATCCAAAATAGTCAATACACCGAGTATAACGGTAATACGAAAAGAGCTCTTTCCTGGGGAAATGTGGTCATCAGAGACCCGAAAATGACCTTATCTACTGATACACTTCACTTTGACAGAAACAAACAATATGTATATTATCGTAATGGGGCTACTATAAGGGATAGTATCAATGTGCTAACAAGCAACTCGGGAAATTACTATTTGGAAAACAATAAATTTCAGGCAATTTCTGATGTGGTAATCACCAATCCTGATTACGTTCTTAAATCCAATCATCTTGATTATTATACCAATAGTGGCAGGGCTTTTCTTTACGGCCCATCTACAATTACAAGCGATAAGAACATGATCTACTGCGAAAAGGGTTTTTATGATACACAGGCAAACATTTCACACTTTACCAGAAATGCCCGTATTGTTTATGACAACCGGGAAATAAAGGGTGATAGTTTATTTTATGATCGAAATTTAGGATTTGCTTCTGCCAGTAAGAATTTTCAAATAACTGACACCATAAACAATTCCGTTTTAAAAGGCAATTATGCAGAATATTTTGAAAAAAAAGATTCGGCCTTTGCAATAGACAGAGCTGTGGCTATTATGAATACCAATGCAGATTCCACCTTTGTTCACGGAGATACTTTACTGGTAACCGGTAAACCTGAAAATAGAATTATCAGGGCATATCACCGAGTAAAGTTTTTTAAGAGCGATTTAAGTGGCAAATGTGATTCTATACATTCTAACCAAAGAACCGGCCTGACACAAATGTTTTACGATCCAATTATTTGGTCTAATGAAAGTCAGATCACAGGCGACTCAATACAATTACTTTCCGATTCTAAAACTGAAAAATTAGATAGTTTGAAAGTACTGCAAAAT
>JBDLIB010000070.1:0-14680 GCA_039715085.1 Bacteroidota bacterium
ACCGGAGGTATTGCAATTCCAAAATTGCTTCAAAAATTAGGTGTGGAATGTGTTGAATTATATTGTGAACCTAATGGTGAATTTCCTCATAATCCGGAACCTTTAGCCGAAAACCTAACTGAGATATCTGATTTAGTAGTAAAAGAAAAAGCAGATTTGGGTATTGTTGTAGACCCGGATGTAGACCGTTTGGCTTTTATCAATGAGGATGGTAGCATGTTTGGAGAAGAATACACCTTAGTAGCGTGTGCAGATTATGTTTTATCACATACTCCCGGTAATACGGTTTCAAATTTATCATCTACACGTGCCTTAAGAGATGTTACCAAAAAATACAACCAAAGTTATACAGCAAGTGCAGTAGGAGAAGTGAATGTTGTACAAAAAATGAAAGAGACCAATACCATTATTGGAGGTGAAGGAAATGGCGGTATCATTTATCCTGCTTCTCACTACGGACGTGACGCTCTGGTTGGTGTAGGCTTGTTCTTGTCGCATTTGGCGCATAAAAACATGTCTTGTAAAGAGTTACGAGATTCTTATCCGAGTTATTTTATGAGTAAGAACAAGATTCAATTGACACCTGAATTGGATGTTGATAAGATCCTTTCAACTATGGCAGAAAGGCACAAAGATGAGGACGTAAATACTATTGACGGAGTAAAGATTGATTTTGCCGATGAATGGGTGCATTTAAGAAAATCAAATACCGAACCGATCATTAGAATATATACAGAAAGTACAAGTCAGGAAAATGCAGATGATCTGGCAAAAAAAATAATGGCAGAAATTTCTCAAATTGCCGGTTTATAAATACTTATTTTAATAATAAATGAAACAAACTCTTGAACAGTATTTTGATCAATTTCGTAAGAATATAGTTGGAATAGATCAAAAATTTCAATCACCTTACGGAGAAAAAGAAATTATTTATGCAGATTGGACTGCCAGTGGAAGACTATACAGGCCAATAGAAGAAAAGATAATAAAAGATTTTGGGCCTTTTGTAGCTAATACACATACCGAAACTTCGGTTACAGGATCTGCGATGACAATGGCTTATCATGAAGCCAGGGATATTATCAAGAAGCATGTAAATGCTAATGAAGATGATATGTTAATTACCGAAGGTACCGGTATGACCGGAATTGTAAATAAGTTTCAAAGAATTTTAGGGATTAGAATTCCCGATAATTTAAAAGAATATTTTACCATTCCGAATGAATTAAAGCCTGTTGTGTTTATTACGCATATGGAGCATCATTCTAATCAGACTTCCTGGCTGGAAACAATAGCCGATGTTGAAATCATACCTTATGATAAGACAGGCCTGGTAGATTATGCTCAGTTACAGGTTTTATTGGATAAATACCAAAATAAGATTTTAAAGATAGCCTCAGTTACTGCTTGCTCAAATGTTACCGGAATTGAACCGGATTACTTTAAAATTTCCAAAATAATGCATCAAAATAACGGTGTTTGTTTTGTGGATTTTGCCTGCTCAGGGCCATATGTAGAGATTGATATGCATCCGGAAGATAAAGATGCTTATTTAGATGCTATTTTCTTTTCACCTCATAAATTTTTAGGAGGTCCGGGAACTTCAGGAGTATTGCTTTTTAATAAAGATCTATACCATAATATGGTTCCCGATAATCCCGGAGGAGGAACTGTTATGTGGACAAATCCATGGGGAGAACATCATTATTTAGATGATATTGAGTTGCGTGAAGATGGTGGAACACCAGGTTTTTTACAAGCTATAAAAATAGCATTGGCAATTCAGTTGAAGGAAGAAATGGGTACTGAAAATATTAGGAGTAGAGAACATGAGATCAACAAGGTTGTTTTTGAGAAACTAAAAGGTGTGAAGAACTTAAAAATCCTTGCTGAACAACACGAAGAACGTTTGGGAGTCTTTTCATTTTATATCAATGACCTGCACTTTAATTTAGGAGTGAAATTATTGAATGATAAATTTGGAATACAAACTCGTGGAGGTTGTTCCTGTGCCGGAACTTACGGGCATTTTTTATTACACGTTGATCAACAAACATCACATGATCTGGTTGGAAAATTAGAAGATGGTTGCTTGTTAGATAAACCGGGATGGATAAGGATGTCGATACATCCTACGACGAAAGATTCGGAAGTTGCATTTATTTGTGAAAGTATCCATGCTTTAGCCAAAAATTTTAAAGACTGGGAAAAAGACTATGATTATAATGCAGCTACAAATGAATTTGAACATAAAACATTTAGACAAATCGAAAAGGAGATTGTAGAGAGGTGGTTTGGAAATTAAATGATTGAATATTAAACTATTAAATCTTCAATTATTATTCAGCGAGGGCTTGACTAATTTTCATTATGGATATTAGTCAAGCCCTCGCCAATTTTGTATCATTCAATTACTTAGCATGCTTAAATCTTTTATGCGTCCAGAAATAATATTCAGGCTGTTTACGAATTTGTATTTCTAATTTTTGCATAAACATGTCAGTGATTTTATAGTCGGGTAGTTCTCTTGGACTCTCACTTAAAACATGCATGGTAGTTTTATAAAATCCCCTTTTTATTTTTTCGGTGTTAAAATAAAGAACAGGGTAGTTGTATTTTTTTGCCAACATTTCTGCTGCAGTATGTACAGGTACTTCAACCCCAAAAAAAGTAGACGAATGATGCGCTTTTTTCATTTTTGGGGATTGGTCGTTAAGAAATCCATATATACCGGGTCTTTTATTCGCGAAATTTTTTTCCATTAAAGGGAATAATTCTTTTGTAGGAACCAAAATAGTGCTAAACTTGCTTCTTGATCTTTTGACAAAATTGTCAAAATATTTATTTTTAATCTTTTTGTAAACACCAAAGGTGTCAGTTTTAATTACAATATTCTGACCCAGAAACCATTCATAATTAGCATAATGTGAACTTACAATAATTGCAGAAGGGTGTTTTTCAAGGAAGTTTGCAAATTCTTGTTCATTAGTGATAAAAAATCGTTTTAAAATTTCTTTCTCAGAAATAGTAAAAGTTTTTATCATTTCCATAAAAATATCGACAAAATGGTGGTAGAATTTTTTTCGTAATTGTTTTAGTTCTGTATCAGATTTATCAGGGAAAGCAATTTTTAAGTTGTCTAAAACCACTTTTTTTCTATATCCAACTATGTAAAACAGAATAAGATAAATAAAGTCCGATAGTAGATATAACGCCCAAAAGGGTAAAATTGACACAAGCAATATCAGTGGAAAGGATAAAATGTAAACAAGAAAATTAATCATAACAAATGCAAATATCGTATATAATTTTATCTTTGAACAAATAATGATAAATTTTGATGATAATTAAAATATAATTAATGAATAGAGTTGTTTTACTAATAATTATAGCCAATGTTTTGGTGTCTTACAAAGGGTTTAACGATCGTGGTTTCTTTGAAAAATTCAAATTTCAGATCGGCCCAATAGTGAATGGGGAAAAAATAAGAATGTTGACCTCGGGGTTTTTGCATGTAGATACTTCGCATTTACTGTTTAATATGTTAACTCTCTATTTCTTTGCTTCATCTGTGATAGATCATTTAGGTGTTCCTAAATTTTTGGCAATCTATTTTGGTAGTTTGTTGGCAGGAAGCCTTTTTGCTTTAACTTTTCACAAGAAAAATGCATATTACAGCGCTGTTGGTGCTTCAGGAGCAGTGATGGGTGTGATCTATGCAGCAATTTTATTAAATCCCGGCATGAGATTGTTTTTGTTTTTTATCCCAATACCAATTCCGGGTTATGTTTTTGGGGTTGGTTATCTGTTGTATTCAATGTTTGGAATGAAAAATCAATGGGGGAATATTGGGCATAGCGCACATCTTGGAGGTGCTATTGGAGGCTATATTTTGACATTGGTCATGTATCCCGAAGTCTTTGTTGAGCATAAATTAATGGTTATGATCCTGGCCATTCCGATAATTTTAATGTTTGTTTTTAAAGATAAATTAAAGATCTAAATCCAGCTCGTTCCAATTATAATATCAAATTTTAAATATTTAATTTCAAATTCATTTCATTAACGTCATATTACCCATTCCGCTGCAAAAGTTATTTACCTATCAGATAACCGAGGCTGAAGCAGGTTTTTTGCAAACCGGTATGCGTGTAGCCGTACCTTTTGGTAAATCAAAGATCTATACGGCTTTAGTTTTTGAAATTCATCAAAACCCTCCCACAGCTTATGAGGCAAAGGAAATACATCAAATATTAGATGAAAGACCAATTATTACCAAAAGCCAGTTAAAGCATTGGCAGTGGATAGCCGACTATTATTTGTGTTCTTTAGGGGATGTGCTTCGTGCAGGAATTCCTTCTTTATTTTTATTAGAAAGTGAAACATTAATTTTAAAAAATGAAGCTTTTGAGGATTTCAAAATTTTGGATGATGAAGAGTATTTGATATTTGAAGCTTTAGAAAACCACCCAATTCTAAAAGTTGATGAAATAAGTAAGATCTTAGATAAAAAAAATGTATTCCCGGTATTAAAAAAACTGATTGAAAAGAATGTTGTTTTTATCAAAGAAGAAATTTTTGAACAATATAAACCCAAACTGGTAAAGTTTGTAGCTATCGATGATAAGTATGCTAATGATGATGGTTTAAATTCATTGATGGAAGAGTTGAGCAGAGCTAAGAAACAACGTGAAGTTGTTTTACAGTATTTTCAGTTAATGAGTTTGAAAAAACCAATAAAATTGAAAACTCTTCAGGATAAAACCCATGTTTCTTCTGCAGTGATTAATGCCTTGGTTGAGAGGGGGGTATTCGAAATTTATACGGTTCAAACCGATAGGGTTTCATTTGATAATAAAAAAACTTCTTTGAAAGAACTGAATGAATTCCAACAAAAAGCTTACACAGAAATTAAGGAGTCTTTTGAAGATCATGATGTAACACTTTTACATGGAATTACCTCAAGCGGTAAGACAGAGATCTATACTCAATTGATCGATGAAGTATTACAAAAAGGTAAACAGGTTTTGTATTTATTACCTGAAATTGCTTTAACTACCCAGATAATAAGCAGGTTGCAAAAATATTTTGGAGATAAAATCTCGGTATTTCATTCAAAATATTCTTTGAATGAACGGGCAGAGGTTTGGAACAATTTATTGAATAAAAAATCGAAAGCACAAATAGTACTGGGTGCACGGTCTTCGGTTTTATTACCTTTTGATGATCTGGGTTTGATCATTGTGGATGAAGAACACGAAACATCCTACAAACAATTTGACCCTGCACCCAGATATCAGGCAAGGGATGCTGCCATTGTTTTAGCGAAGATCCATAAAGCGAAAGTGTTATTAGGTAGTGCAACTCCTTCTGTGGAGAGCTATTTTAATACAAAGAATAATAAGTATGCTTTGATTGAACTCAACCGTCGTCACGGAAATATTTTGTTACCCGATATTGAGTTGACCGATATCAAAGAAAAGCATCGGAAAAAGGATATGACAGGCCATTTTTCGGATGTATTGATCAAACATATTCAGGATGCTTTAGAACAAAAAGAGCAGGTGATATTATTTCAAAACCGGAGAGGGTATTCGCCTATTGTAGAATGTGATTCATGTGGGGTAGCTCCACAATGTCCGAATTGTGACGTGAGTTTAACGTATCATAAATATCGAAATGAATTAAAATGTCATTATTGCGGACATCATATTCCTATGCCAAAAACCTGTCATGCTTGTGGTAATCCAACACTGAGTTCAAAGGGTTTTGGTACTGAACAGATCGAAATGGAGTTGCAGGAATTATTTCCTGAAGCGAAAGTCGGTAGAATGGATTTGGATACTACACGTGGAAAATATGGATATCATAAAATTATCTCTGCATTTCAGGAAAGAGAAATTGATATCCTGGTTGGTACACAAATGTTGAGCAAAGGCTTGGATTTTGATAATGTTTCACTTGTTGGAATTTTAAATGCCGATAATATGTTGAATTTCCCCGATTTTCGTGCGCATGAAAGAAGCTTTCAATTGATGCTGCAAGTATCGGGTAGGGCAGGACGGGCAAAAAAAAGAGGGAAAGTAATTATTCAAACTTTTAATCCTTATCACCAGGTTTTGCAGCAAGTTTCTGTTAATGACTATGCAGCAATGTATAAAGATCAGATAAACGAAAGATATCAGTATCAATATCCTCCAATTATCCGTTTAGTAAAAATAACTTTGAAACACCGTGATTTTTACAAAGTAGATAAAGCAAGTGAATGGTTGGGTAAATCGTTAAAAAATGCTTTTTTTGATAATGTTTTAGGCCCGGTGAGTCCGCCTGTTTCAAAAATCAGAAATCAGCATATTAAAACCTTATTGATAAAATTACCTAAAAATAAATCGATAAAAGAATCAAAATCAATCATCCAAAAAGTAAAGAACAGCTTTCAGTCTGTAGCAGAATTCAGGCCTGTGAGGTTTGTGGTTGATGTTGATAATTATTGACAGCTTATAGCTGTTGGCTTGATGAGTTTTGAGTGTTAAGTTTTGAGTGATGTCATGTCAATCCCTAAATAACGTTGACCGTTTTCTTTTTTTAAAATATCTGACTCTTTCAGGTCTAAAGACTCTGAAAGGTCAATTTAACCTCGAGAGTCGGCAGACCTCGAAGAGTTCATTTCCTTAAATTCACGGGTAATTTTTTGATTATTCAATTATTAATAGAATAAATCAATTAAAATAACATGATGAGTTTTTAATTCAACTCATTTTCAAATCAATTCATTTTCAAATTTTCAAATCTTCAAATCAATCTTATCCTTTCACCAATAAAGCCATCTTTTTCAGGATCAATATGGAATCCATATTTTGATAAAAGAACTGGAAATACAAAAAGCTGTTTTTGTAATTGTATTTATTATCAGAAGTAGTTAATTCTTTTACCTGGTAGGAAATATATTCTTCATTTATTTTTAACAGTTCCCTGTCTTGTAAGTATCTTACTCTTTTAATATTATCAAAATCACTTAAGAGTTTATCTAAATATTGGTTAACAGTAACTTGAAATTGTTTTATTTTTTCAATTTGATGATCAGTTAAAGAGCTATGCATATTTAAAATATGTAATTTAGATGTTTTAGCAACTTTTTCCAGATTTTCCAGTAACTTCTCTTCCAGGGTGTAAAAATGAAGTAATAATTTTCCGGTTTCAATATCTTTAAGTTTGACAGTTTTTAGTTGTTCATTTAAGGTGCTTCCATATTGATAATTTACTTCATTTAGTAATTTTAACTGTTTGTCTATTCTAATAATCTCATCATTATCTTCGCTTATTATTGCATCAATAATATTTTTTAGAAAGTCCTGATATTTTGTAATGATCTCATCTACTTTAGGTTCCAGGTGCTTTTTTATTTTTTCAGGATTATAGGTAAACCATTCATCGGGCATTTCTAATTGTATGGATTGTTGTAGTGAACTGTCTGTAGATTTATGAATTAGATACAAGACCAACCCAACGATACTAATTCCGATAAGAATACCAATAAACTGAAGTTTGAATAATAATACAGCAAAGAAAGAAGAAATAACCAAAGCAGAAATGGCTGTTAAAAACCATCCGCTTACCACTGCAAATACACCCGATACCCTGTAAACAGCACTGTCTTTATTCCATGCTTTATCAGCCAGTGATGTTCCCATTAAGACCATGAAAGAGACATAAGTTGTAGAAAGAGGTAGCTTTAGTGTAGTACCCATAGAAATTAAAAATGCTGCAACTATCAAATTAGTAGACGCCCTGACAAAATCAAAGGCTATATCACGATCGTAAATATTTTTTTGAGTTTTAACTGAATATCTTCTTTCAACTGCCTGGATAAAATTTTCAGGTAATAAATCATTTACAAACTTACCTGATGCTGTAAAAAACCTAACTACAGTTCTAACCAGGTCATTACCGGCAAACCTCTCAACACTATCCTTCTGACTGCTTAAATTTACCGATGTCTGGATCACATTTCGCGCTTTTTTGGAGATCCATAAAGTGGCTGCCATAATAATTCCGGCAGCTAACATAAATAACGGGTTTGTAGCATTTCCTTTATCTAAAAAAGCCTGCATATTATATGCTTCGGGCTCTAAACCGCTTTCTTTCCATAAGTGATATGCTTCATAGCTTGCAATTGGAACACCTATAAAATTAACCAGGTCATTACTTGCAAAAGCCATCGCTAAGGCAAAAGTTCCGATCAATGTGATGACCTTGAACGGATCGAATGAAGGTTTTCTTGATAAAAGATAAAAAAGAACAAACGTTATTAAAAAGATCATTAATGCAAAAATTAACAGATGATCCAGGATGCCGGAAACAATGGTGGTATCTTTTATAGGTGAATTCTTTAAAGCTACATTGAAAATAAAATTAAAGACAATGGAAACTGAAAGTGCACCAATAATGGAACCACTGACTTTCTTGAATTTTAAATAATCAAAAGTAACCAGGGCTCTTACAGCAAACTGTACTACCCATCCTATAACAAAAGCTACTGCTACAGATACAAAAATTGCTGTTATCATCTGTATTGCTTTTGACGAATTTAAGTAACTGGTGATATCGCTTAAAGCGGAATTTGATTGGTATATTTTCAACATGGAAACGGCAAACGATGCTCCTAATAATTCGAAAACTATAGAGATGGTTGTGGAAGTTGGCAGTTTTAAGGAATTAAAAAGATCCAATAATAAAATATCTGATAACATTACTGCTACGTAGATAAAAATAATGTCTTTAAACGAAAACATATTCGGGCTGAAAACACCCGATTTAGCAATCTCCATCATTCCTCCCGATGATACAGCTCCAATGAAAATACCCAATGATGCAATGATCATTATTTTTTTAAAAGATCCTGCTTTTGAACCAATAGCCGATGTTAAAAAGTTTACAGCATCATTAGAAACCCCAACAATTAAATCGAAAATTGCAAGGCCAAGTAGAAGAATGACTAAAATAAGATACAGCGTTTCCATTGGTGGGGATATTGGTTAGTTAATTTAGTGAAAATTAAACTTTTGTAAATAAATTAATTGAGTTAGACGCATAGTTATCGCTAATTTTTAAATGATTGTTATTTTAACTAACTGTTACACAGAGGCACACTGAGTAACACAGAGATTCACAGAGAAAAATAAGCCTAACTCTGTGGCGCTCTGTGCTACTTCGTGAAACTCAGTGAAATAGCTTTTTAATTTAATTCAATAAATAAAATATTAAAAGACCTGTTTTTCAACATAAAACAGGTTTTAGAAGACAGATTGTAAAATTAAATTATAAATTTAAAAAGTTTGGATTTTCTTTTAAGAGGCCTTAATTCCCTCTTTACAACTTTTTTGTAGTCTTTAAATACGTCTTTACCTAAGATATCTGTAAGGTCTTTAGCAGTAGATTCTCTCAATCCTTTTAAGGCAGTTACTTTATCTTCTTCTGATTTATCACTGTCTACAATATTATAAACTCTATCTGCAAAACCATCATTGTAATTTGATAATTCTTCAGCTTTAACATTAGATAATTCCAATTCGTTATAACTATTTATACTTCTAAGTAATTCGGCCTTTGAAACACCGGTTTGGGCAGAAACATTTGCAATCATAAATACACTAAAGACCAGCGTAATTGCCAGGGAAATTTTTTTCATAATAATAAGGTTTAAGGTTAATTATCCAAATTTACTAAATTTTGATTTAAAAATTATCATCAAAATTTTTAGGAATTAATGTTTTTGATAATTTTTTTCAGATTATGACACAAATAAAATGGCAAAGCCTGTCGATTAGTGACAGGCTTTGTTCAGTATAAAATTGAAATATGGTGTCTTTTTAATTTTTAATGACCTTAAAAGTTCCTTGTTTACCTTCATTATCTTCAATTCTGATCAGATATATTCCGGCAGAGAAATTACTCATATCTAAACTGTTGTTTATAATTTTGCCCTGAAGTTTCTGACCGTAAATATTATAAACATCCACTTTGTTAATTTCTACTGCATTCGGGTTTGAAATTTTTATCATACCTGAGGTTGGGTTAGGATACAAACTAATATTCTGCTTGATAAAAGAATCGTCAACTGATAAAAGACTACTGTACTTGCTAAAAAGATACTCTAATAAGTCTTTACGTTGACTATCATTAGTGACACTTTCAATTGCAAATGCAAGATATTCAACACCTCCATTAGTGGTTTTATAGTTTATTCCTGCAGCTCCTGTTGAAGAACTTACACCATCATATGTAAATGTGGTCGAGGCACCACTTAGTGGTTTAATTACATCCGGCCATCTACCATCCAGCAGATCATTAGGATTTTCAACAAGGTTATAAATCTTACCATTCGAATCTTTAACCCTATAGTTATGAGGCGATGGATTATCCCCAACATATTCGGCTTTTAAAACATTTCTATAAAAAGTTTTATCGGTATCATTTCCTTTATATGATAGATCCCAGCCAATTTCATTACCTGAAACGATTAAAACACCACCATTATCAATATAATTTTTCACTTTAGATTGTTCATCCCAGTTGAAAGTATAGTCAGATGTACTTTCATCCAATAATGACCATATAATTATTTTGAAATCATTTAGATCTACAATTCCATCAATTACAGCATCAATTGTAGCAGATGAATATGTTCTTCCTAATTGTGTTAAAGGATATTTGTACGAGGTCAATGCATCAAAACTACGTCTTTCTACACCATCCACTATCAAAATATCTGAAGGATACATACTTGGCATTGCTGCTAAAACATCAGAAGTTTGAGAAGCACCATCATTATTAATAGCTTCTACCTTAAAATAATAAACTCCTCCCTGATTGAGATTATCAATTTCAATCGTTGAAGATGCAGATTCTTTTGCTTCAGAAAATGTGATGTTATCAGAGCTTTTATAAACTTTGTATTTATCAGCATTTGCAAAAGGATTTATATTTACTGTTATACTTTGCACACCGGTTCTTATTGCGCTAAAAGAAACCGGGGTAGTTGGAGGTATCTGACTAGATACATAGCATGCATAATTTGAAACATCATTAATTATTATCTGAAGTTTGTTGTGTAAGTTAGCTCCTGGGCAGGCGGTAGCCGTGCAACTTGAACCGGGGAACTCTAACTTACCATCCTTATGGCCCGAAATATGGTCAATAACACCTAAAGATCCTGCTTTACTACTTGTCTTAACATCTATACCTTTGTCAGCTGCATCCCAGGCAATAAAATCTTTTAAGGCTTGAATTCCAGCAGCTGATGGTTGACTATCTTCGTAATTTCCAATAAAACAAATTCCGGTGGAAGAACTATTCATACATGGAGAATGAGCTCCCAATATCTTGTCTCCTCTTCCTTCGTATAATACTCCGTTAGGATCTACCAACCAGTTATAACCAATATCTGACCAGCCATGTGTGTTAACATGGTAGTCCCAATATCCTCTTACAACAGCGGCGAAATCTGAGCTTGTTGTATGTGCTGCTGAATGATGCACTACAATATGGGTTGGATTGATGCTTGAAGGATTGTCACTTTTTGGACAATCACCACCTGGACACCAGTCATTTCTTCCCTGGTAAGCAGGTTGTGCACAACCTGCGGCTAATTGTTTGTTTGCAGTTGGTCCTGTTTTGTTAGCTGTTAAGTCCTTGGTATGTTCAGGAAAGAATAATCTGAAAATAAATTTTGAATTATCTGCCTTATCCACCTTAAATTGAATGTCTTCATAAGCATTATCAATAAAGACAGCTCCTAATGGTAATCTGTCAATGATATCACCTTCATGAGGAGAAGGAAAAGCAGTCCATTCTTCCCATGAATTATTAATTTTCAATCTGTAATAAGCCGTTCCATTAAATGTTAAATTAGTTGTGTATCCGCTTAACATTACAAAGGGTGAGGTTTGTTTGTAATTAACGTTTAATACTTCACTTTTAGCCCCAATATAATTGTCATTAGAATTATATTGATGTGTGAATTCAATGCTTTTATCCTGAGAAAACACAAAAGATATATTAAAAATTATGGAAAAAATAAGGAGATTAACTCTATTGAGCTTGAAAGTAGTTTTTTGCATGAGTTTGCAGTATTTTAAGTTATTTCGTGTAAAACTACTTATATTTTTGAATTATTCAAAGTTTCACTCATAAAACAGCAAATATAATTCCAATAAATAATGTTAAAAAAAGAATTATAGTGGATTTCCAAACTCTGTGCGCTTTTTTCATTTCCATAAATTGAAAAACTACTGCTATAAATTTTAATCCGCTAAGCGTAAGTATTACCAAACTGATAATTTCTAAATTATGAAAAGTATTGGAGAAGTAAGCTGTCGTAATTGTCAGAATTATTAACAAAACCAGTGTGTAGATATCTTTTTTTTGCATTACTATAGTATTAAATAAATAACAGGAAAGAGGAGTAGCCAGATGAGATCACACATATGCCAAAAGGCAGCACCGGCTTCGAGGTCTTCGGTCTTTTGTTTTTCTAAAGTAAAATTGAAATATAAAAGAATTACCAACCCTACTATAACATGAATCACATGAAAACCGGTAAGTAACCAATAAAATGAAAAGAATGTATTATAATCTAAAACTAAACCGGCTTCAATTTTATGGTAATATTCTAATGTTTTTAAAGCTAAAAACAGGAAACCTCCAAGCATGGTTAATTTTAAAAGAAATGAAGCTTTGGTGAAATTTCCTTTTTTAAAAAGATGAACCGTTGTTGCCATAAAAAATCCACTGGTCAATAAGAAAACAGTGTTGATTGCACCATAAGTTGTGTTTAGCATTAATCTCGATTGGTGATACAAATCGGGATTTTCTTTACTCATAAAAACCAAAGCAATTAGCGCGATTCCAAAAGTCAACAATTCAAGGCTTATCAAAATCCATATCAACAATCCGCCGGGAGGGTAATAGATATTCTTATAATCAATTTCTTTTTGCATAAATGTTAAAATGTTAAGTTATAGTTTATGTTATATCTAACCTTGATGTTTAATTTTCTCATACAATTTTACCAGAGATTCCAATAGTTCAACAGGAGTTGTAAGAATTTGATAATGATTTTGCCCAAACATCTGTGGTAAATAATATTTGGCATTTGCTTCGATTGCCAAAGCATATGAATTGATATTCTTTTCATTCAATTCTCTTAAAGACTGCTTTACGTCATTGATTCCGTATTTACCTTCGTATCTGTCATAATCATTTGGTTTTCCGTCAGATATCAAAATAACCCATTTATTTTTTGTTTCTCTTTTTTCGAGTAAAGCACCCGAATGCCGTAAGGCAGTTCCAATCCTGGTATAACCACTTGGTTCAATTCCACCTACTTTATATTTTGCTTTGTTCCATTCTTCATCAAAACCTTTTACACTTAAATAAGTTGAGTAATTTCTTGTTTTGGAGTAAAAGCAATCTATAGAGAAATCAACATTGAACTCATTCAATATTTCACCAAATAAGATAGAAACTTGTTTTTCTACATCAATAACCCGGTTTCCACCGGCATAAGCATCACTTGATAAACTAATATCTAAAAGCATTAATATGGAGAGATCTTTCTCTTTTTTTCTTTTTGAATAATATATTTTTTCTGAAGGAGTATGCCCTGAATGTATGTCTACATACAGATCGGTAATAGCATCCAGGTCAAATTCTTCTCCTTGTGTCTGTCTTTTTAGTTGTAGGAATTTATTGTTTACCGAGGTCAGCATTTTTCGTAAACCCATCAAGGTTGCCCGGTTGTCTGCTAGTGTTTTTTTATAATACGCAGTATCAATTTCCTGGATAGTTTTAGGGAAGACTTTACAAAAATCGTCTTTATACCTTCTTTTTTTATAATCCCATTCATCATAAGTCAGGTAGTAATCATTACCATTCTTTTCGCTACTTTCCGAGATATTTGTATTTTCGGTAAAATCTGCCTGATAAACAGAGTGGACGGTATCATCAACTCTTACTGTGTATTTCATATTGAGTTCATCCAGAGCATTTTCGTGTTTATCCAATTCGTCATCTCCGTCAAAATCCCGCCATCCACCTTCGTGTTCTTCTGCAGTTTCCACTTTTTCAAAATTATGAGTGAAGACATAATCTTCCTGCTGCTTTTTATCTACTTCTAAGTTGATCACCTCTTCAACCGGCTTGGCTTTTAAAGTAGTTCTTATTTCATTTTGAATGGCTTTTTTAACCTTTTCGGAAATATTTTGTAGTTGTTTATCCTGATCGGTCTCCGGCTCGTCTCTCATCCATTTTCCGTAAAGGAAGGTGTAATCAGCTGGTGTTTTATCGGTGATTTTTTTATCAAAATGCTTTTTTAAATCGTGATGGATATCTTTGGTTATTGGAAATTCTTTAAAAAGAGTTTTTAAAATTTCAGTAGAGGATTCTTTGGCTTTCTCTCGTGAAATTTCTAAATCATGCTCCGTCTGATCTTTCCAGTTGAGGTTTTTATTTTTTTGAATCGATAAGAACAAGATTCTGAATAGATAAAATTGAATATTCTCTTCCTGAGTTGGTAATTCTGCAAATTGAGTGGGAAGAAAAAAGTTATTGTTTCTATATCCACCTTCTCTTTCAGCATCGTATATATCAATTGATTTTCCTGTAATGGCTCTGGCAAAAA
>JBDLIB010000071.1:0-14596 GCA_039715085.1 Bacteroidota bacterium
CCTTTATCTTCAAATAATTTATTAAATTTGTTACAGACAATTTTAATAACCTAAACCTTTAACATTATGAAAAACCTAACCTTCTTAATCTTATTCTTTTTATTTACTTCAATTGGATTTGCTCAAACCTATCAGGATGAAGTAGCGTTGATCCAATCTCTTTATGGTATGGAAAAGAAAGAATATGTTGCCGAATTTGTTGAATTAGATGCCGATGAATTGAACGATTTTTGGAAATTATATGATGATTACGAAATCAAACGTAAAAAAATCGGAAAAAAAAGGTATGACCTTATCTGGAATTATGTAAATATTCATGGAGATCTTAAACCTGAAGATGCAGAAATGTTTATGAAAGAAGCCCTACCTATTCGTCATGATTTTGATGATTTGCTAGATCACTATTATAGCAAAATAAAACATAAAACAGACCCTGTGGTCGCTTTGCAGTTTTATCAGATCGAAAGTTATATCGCTGATGTAATTCGTACCGAATTATTGGAAGATATCTATGTTATAAAAAACTAACCTAAACTAAGTACCATGAAAATTGTAGTATTAATAATGGCATTCTTTATGATTGCCAACCTCTCTTTTTCTCAAACTGTAACCCAGGAAGAAATTGAGGTCATTCAAAGTATGTTTGGCACCGAAAAAAGAGATATCATTAGAGAAAATGTAAATTTAACAAACACCGATGCAAATGCCTTTTGGAATCTCTATAGTGAATATGAAGAAGAAAGAGTAGAAACTGCAAATGAAAAAATTAAATTATTACAAAGATACAATACTCTTAAAGGAGATCTAAGTGAAGTTCAAGTGGAAGAAATGATGAATAAAGCTATTATCATCAGATCAACTTCAAATAATATTATTATTAAATATTATAAAAGAATTAAAAAAGCCACTAACCCATTGGTTGCTGCTCAATTTTATCAAATTGAACATTATATATCCGATGGTATTAGCTTTACCGTTTTAGATAATATAGATTTTATCCAGGATAAGTAATAAATCCTCAATCTTAAACAATAATGCCATATTATATATTTTAATATGGCATTTTTTCTAAATAAGTAATGCTGTACACAAAGCCTATCCTCAATTTTAAATTTTAATCTTTCGATTTTAAATTAATACCCTATCTTTGCGCCTCGAAAAAAAATTGAGCATGTCGTTTATAGAAGAGATCAATCGCAGAAGAACCTTTGGAATTATTTCACACCCCGATGCCGGTAAAACAACCTTAACCGAAAAACTATTACTGTTTGGTGGGGCAATCCAGGAAGCAGGAGCTGTAAAAAGCAATAAGATCAAAAAAGGGGCAACTTCCGATTTTATGGAAATTGAAAGACAGCGTGGAATCTCTGTTGCCACATCAGTTTTAGCTTTCTTCTATAAAGATAAGAAGATCAATATATTAGATACACCCGGACATAAAGATTTTGCCGAAGATACTTTCCGTACATTAACCGCAGTAGATAGTGTAATTGTAGTAATTGACGTAGCTAAAGGTGTAGAGGAACAAACTGAAAAATTGGTAGAAGTTTGTAGAATGAGAAATATTCCCATGATTGTCTTTATCAATAAACTGGATCGTGAAGGAAAAGATGCTTTTGACCTTTTGGATGAAGTTGAACAAAAGTTAGGTTTAAAAGTTACCCCTTTAAGTTTCCCTATTGGTATGGGCTATGACTTCAAAGGTATTTATGATATTTGGGATAAAAAATTAAATCTGTTCTCAGGTGATGTTAAACAAACCGTAGCTGAAAGTATCAAATTTACCGATATTGATAATCCTGAATTAGATACATATATCGGTGAGGATTCTGCAAATACTTTAAGAGAAGAACTGGAACTGATCTATGAAGTTTATCCAAAATTTGATAAAGAAGCATACTTAAAAGGAGAGTTACAACCTGTATTTTTTGGTTCTGCCTTAAATAATTTCGGCGTTCAAGAATTATTAGATTGTTTTATTGACATAGCTCCTACTCCACAGCCAAAAATGTCGGATACCAGGTTGGTAGGATCCAAAGAAGATAAATTTACCGGTTTTGTTTTTAAAATCCATGCCAATATGGATCCTAAGCACCGTGATAGATTGGCATTTGTTAAAATAGTTTCCGGAATTTTTAAAAGAAATACCAACTATCTGCACGTAAAACTCGACAAGAAGATGAAGTTTTCGAGTCCGAATGCTTTCTTTGCAGAGAAAAAAGAGATCGTAGATGAATCCTACCCCGGAGATATCGTTGGTTTACACGATACAGGAAACTTTAAAATTGGAGATACATTGACAGAAGGAGAAAAAATGGAATTCAAAGGAATTCCTAGCTTTTCTCCCGAGCATTTCCGTTACGTAAACAATGCTGATCCGATGAAAGCCAAGCAATTGTACAAAGGCTTAGATCAATTGATGGATGAAGGAGTTGCCCAGTTATTTACCCTGGATCTTAACGGAAGAAAGGTAATTGGAACCGTAGGAGCATTACAATTTGAAGTAATTCAACACCGGTTAGAGCATGAATACGGTGCAAAATGTTCATATGAAAACCTAAATGTACACAAAGCCTGCTGGGTACAACCTGAAGATGAAAAGAATGATGAATTTCAGGAATTTAAACGAGTAAAACAGCGCTATCTGGCTAAAGATAAAAAAGGGCAATTGGTATTTTTGGCAGATTCTGCTTTTACAGTACAAATGACACAGCAAAAGTACCCGAGTGTAAAATTACATTTTGTAAGTGAGTTTGACTGATAACAAATATTGAATTCATATTTGACAAATAGGTATGATTAATGTAATTTTATCTGCAACATAAACATTACTATCAACGTTTTAAATAAATCAGCTTATTATATTGACAGTCAATTATGAAAAAATTAATAAATTATTTTCTACAGGGATTTTTATACATAGCCCCTTTTGGTATTACAGGTTACTTTATCTACTTGGTTTTCAATTTTATAGATAATTTATTAAATGATACACTTGAAAAGTTCATAAAAATTGATATTCCCGGACTTGGTCTAGTCGTAATAGTGTTTTTCCTGATTTTAGTTGGTATTATAGGCCAAACTATAGTTGCCAGACCATTTAAAATATTATTTAACAGATTAATGGAAAAAGTTCCATTAGTAAAGGTAATATATTCTGCTTTTGATGATTTATTTTCTGCATTCGTTGGTAAAGAAAAGAAATTCAACAGACCGGTACTAGTTTTAGTAAATCCTTTAACAAACCTAGAAAAACTTGGATTCCTTACCGAGGAAGACTTGAGTAAGTTGGGAGAAAAAGAGAAAGTTGCTGTATATTTTCCTCATTCGTATAACTTTTCAGGTGAATTATTTATAGTTCCCAGGAATCAGGTTAAGCCAATAGATGTAAATCCTGCTGTTGTTATGAAATTTATTGTGTCTGGTGGTGTTTCAGACATATATGAAGAACAGGAGAAGAATGAAACATCTTTGAAACGGTAAGAGAAAGATGTTTAATAAACCATGCATTAAACTTCCTCTGCTACTTCAAAAATTTAATAATAGAGGATAAAATTAGAAATTGAACTATTTTTTCTTTGGCAAACGCTTAGCGTCTTTAAGACATTTATTTAACATCCACTCAATTTGCCCATTAGTAGATCTAAACTCATCAGCTGCCCATTTTTCTACAGCTTTGAGCAAATCTTCATTTATCCGTAAAGCAAATGCCTTTTTCTTTGTCATTATAATATGCTAATTGTAATTAAGTTTTGAGCTTCTGAAAGTTAATAACCGAAAAATTAATTCGGATAATAGAAACTGTCATGTTGCAAACCAGAAAAACCTTCCTCCTCTATCTGTTTTTATCTCTTTCTAAAATTACCTTTGAAAAAGTACCATGACCATCTCCAATAGCAGTTTTAATTTCCCATCCATCTCTTGCAAATTGGTTGATTGCTTCTTCTAATTCAGATTCTTTTTTCCAAAACCCTTTTTTAATGATTTTATATTCTTTCATATTTTAAATATTTGCATGAATATATTAGGAAGGTTTAACTTTCAAAAATATATTATTTTATTAATGACTTAATGTTCCGGCATTAACCACAGGAGTTGCATCTTTATCAGAACAAAGTATCACCATTAAATTACTGACCATCGCCGCTTTTCTTTCTTCATCGAGATCAACTATTTCTTTTTTGCTTAGATCTTCCAGAGCCATTTCCACCATACTAACTGCCCCTTCTACGATCTTATGACGTGCAGCAATAATCGCAGTTGCCTGTTGACGTTTTAGCATTGCATTTGCAATTTCCTGGGCATAAGCCAAATAACCTATTCTGGCCTCGAGAACTTCAATTCCGGCCATTTCCAACCTTTCAGAAAGTTCTTTTTCCAGCGCATCACTAACTTCATTAACGCTTGCTCTCAAAGTAATTTCCTCATCTTTTCCATCATCTTCAAAATTATCATAAGGATATAAACTTGCTAATTTCCTAACAGCAGCATCAGATTGAACCCTTACAAAATTCTCATAATTATCTACTTCAAAAGCTGCTTTAAAAGTATTCTTAACTTTCCATACCAGGATAGTACTGATCATTATTGGGTTACCCAATTTATCATTCACTTTTACACGTTCACTATCAAAATTACTTGCTCTTAGTGAAATTCCCTTTTTTGTATAAAATGGGTTAGCCCAGAAAAATCCGTTCTCTTTTACTGTACCAATATATTTTCCAAATAGTAATAATACTTTTGAAGTATTCGGGTTAACCAAAAAGAATCCGGGAATTAAGAAAACTCCTAAGATTAATGATATTATATACCACTTACTAATGCTTATTACACCATAAATACTTCCAAAAAGTAGTACTAAAGCCAGTACTAAAAATACATATCCGTTAAATACTTTGATAATTTTTTCTTGTTCCATCTGATTAAATTTAATGATATTATTTTGATATCATAAAGATATGATAATAATTTCAGATAACCAAATCTGATACGACAAATATTAAATCACCTTGTAAATGCCTCCCCTATTCTAAAATACAATCCCCAATCATCTTTACCAACTGCAACATCAACTCCAATACTTACATTGGCACTCGGGATTGCCAAGAAACGAATACCAGCACCTGCACCAGGCAACAGATCTCCAAACTTAAAGTCGCCTATCTTATCAACCGCAGTTGCAAACCCTCCGAAAGCAACAAAACCCCATCTTTTTGAAAACCAGTGTCTGTATTCACTTTGTATATCATAAACCTGATCGGCCCTGAATTTTCCATTTGAATACCCTCTGAGATCATCTCTGCCAACCACATTTTTACCAGAGAATGGAACATCACCAAAAGCTATCTTACCGACTGCTCTTAGTAAGATCGTATTGCGATCCTGTAAAGGAAAATATTTATTAAATTCAAAATAGATCTTTGAATATGCAGATGTGCTTCCTAAGGCTTCTAAATAATGAAATGTATTGAATTTAGAATTAAATCCGGTTAAAGGCTGTGTCTGGCTGTTACGAATATCATATTCGGATGAAAAACCAAAACCAAAAAGGCTTTCGTCATCATCAGGTTTTAAATCAGTTTCAAAGCTTGTTAAATTATGAGAATAAATCACTTTACCTCCAATATATAGTTCTTTATAAACTTTAGTTGTAAGGTCAAAAATTAAAAATTGAAATTTTGTATTATAATCAATGAAAACTCCATCATTATCAGGCTCTTGCAAGATACCATCGGGCAGTTCACCAATAACATCACTCCAGTCCAGATAAGTTTGAAAATTTATAGATCCCATCCCGGTAACAGCTTTGGCTCTGAATTTATCTTCTTTAAAATAGAACTTATTAGGGAGTATGGCAAACCATGTATCATTGAGAGAATATTTAAGGAGTAATAATGTACTTGATAATGGAGAAATCATATCAGTTCTATCCAACTTATAATAACCTGCGGTCATCACACCAAAAGTAACTCCAAAACTATTGCTGTAAGTAAGCATTGGTATAAAAGCAGTTTTTACTTTTTTATTATTTTTTAAAGTATCATTTTTTACTATTTTTTCTTTTTCCTGGGAAAACACAGAAATACAAAAAAGAAGCATCATTACAATTGAAAATGATTTAGATCTCATAAGGTCAGGGTGGTTAGGTTATTCTCTTTAAAATTACAAAAATTTAAGCAGTTACCCTTTTGCACAATAAAAATTTCTTGAAACCAACTATCTACGATGCAGAGCCATAGGAGTATTTCGCTGGTTTCATACCCAATCAAGTTGAGTACATGTTTTGACCTAAAGGTGCAAAAATCGAAATTTATTTATTTACACCTCACCCAAAACTGTAAAAACAGTTTTGACCTCTCCTCAAGGAGAGGTTTAACCGGAAACCCCGAGGCAGAGCCTCGAGGAATTCTTTTTGATTAAAATTCAAATCTGAAGAAATATTTCTTTGTATACATTCATGGAAATAAATGATTTATCAACTGCCTTGTGGAAATTTCTCGCAAAAACCGCTAAGTAAATCCTGCCTTTGACTTCAGGCAGGCACAAATTTTCGCAAAGTCTTGAATAATGCATCAGTTACAACAGTTAAATATTTATTATTTTATACTTTTATCAAAATTTCCAATTAACAATGAGGTATTTATTTTTAATATTGATTTTTCCAGTTATTTTCCTGAATAAATTAAATTCTCAGAATTTTTCAAGACAGGATATTCTAAGAGGGAGTATTACAAAAGAAAGAGCCTGGTGGGATTTACAGCATTATGACCTGAATGTAAAAATATCTCCATCAAACAGAACCGTTACAGGCTCAAATACAATACATTATAAAGTAGTAAAGAAATTTCAAACAATGCAAATAGATTTGCAAATACCAATGCAAATTTCAAAAGTTACACAGAACAATAAAAATTTAGATTTTAAACGGGATGGAAATGTTTTCTACATTCAGTTAAAAGATGATCAAAAGATTGGAGATAATAATGAATTGACAATTCATTTTACAGGAAAACCTACAGAAGCAATAAACCCTCCATGGGATGGAGGATTAACCTGGCAAAAGGATGAAAATAAGAATCATTTTATTGCTACTTCCAATCAGGGAATTGGCGCCAGTGTTTGGTGGCCATGTAAAGATCATCCAGCTGATGAACCCGACAATGGAGCAGACATCAAAGTAACCACACCTGATGATCTTACGGATGTTTCCAACGGCAGATTGATTGATGAAATTGACCACAATAACGGAACTAAAACATACCACTGGAAAGTTGTTAACCCTATAAACAGTTACGCAATTAACCTGAATATTGCCAATTATGTTCATTTTTCTGAAGTTTACCCGGGAGAAAAAGGAGACTTAGATTGCAACTATTATGTCTTGCCAGATAATCTTGAAAAAGCTAAAACTCAATTTAAACAAGTTCCCAAAATGCTGGAAGCATTTGAACATTGGTTTGGTCCCTACCCTTTTTATGAAGACAGTTACAAATTGGTTGAAGTTCCTTATCTGGGAATGGAACATCAAAGCTCGGTTACTTATGGGAATCGTTACGAGAATGGCTATTTAGGTAATGACCTAAGCGGTACAGGCTGGGGCCTGAAATTTGATTTTATCATCATTCATGAATCCGGACACGAATGGTTTGCCAATAGTATTACCAACAGAGATGTTGCAGATATGTGGATACACGAAGGCTTTACAACTTACAGTGAAGTCCTTTACTTAGATTATCATTTTGGCACCGAGGCAGGAAATGAATACATTATAGGGTATCGAAAAAAGGTGGCCAACGACAGGCCAGTCATCGGAAAATACAATGTAAACAATCATGGTTCAACCGATATGTATGTTAAAGGAGCGGCAATGATACATACATATCGCCAAATTATCAATGATGAAGAAAAGTTCAGGGAAATCTTACGAGAAATAAATCGTAAATATTATCATAAAACGGTTAACTCTGAAGAAGTTGAAAGTTTTTTAGATCAATACACCAAAACAAATTTAAAAGGCTTTTTCAATCAATATTTAAGAACCATAGATATCCCAAGGATAGATTATAAGTTTAAAAAGAAAAAGATAAAGTATCGTTTCAGAAATACTGTAAAAGGTTTTAAAATTCCGGTAAAAGTTTTTTTAAACGATGAAGAAAAATGGGTCAAACCTAAAAAACGCTGGAAGAAAATTAAGATAAAAAAGAATTCTAATCCTAATTTTTATATAGACCCTAATTTTTATATTGAAAACAACCAATTAAATTAAATAATTCGTAAAAATTTAGGTAATTTTGTGAAACTCAATTAAAAAATAACAAATGAAAAACATAGCTTTAAATCATATTCATAAGGCCCTTGGAGCAAAAATAGTTCCTTTTGCAGGCTACAATATGCCTGTGCAATATGAAGGTATAAACATTGAACATGAAACCGTTAGAAATGGTGTCGGTGTATTCGATGTTTCCCACATGGGAGAATTTTTGATCGAAGGAGAAAATGCTTTGGATCTAATTCAAAAGATCACTTCAAACGATGCTTCAAAACTCGAACTTGGCGATGCACAATACTCATGCATGCCTAATGATAAAGGTGGAATTGTTGATGACCTGATTGTTTATCACATAAAAGAACACACTTATTTACTGGTTGTAAATGCATCAAATATTGAAAAAGACTGGAACTGGATCTCTTCTCAGAACAGTTTTGGTGCTGAAATGAAAAATATTTCCGATGATTATTCATTATTGGCTATTCAAGGCCCTAAGGCTGTTGAAGCCATGCAAAGTTTATCCTCTGTAGATCTGGCTGCAATTCCGTTCTATAAATTCAAAGTTGGTGATTTTGCCGGAATCGAACATGTAATCATTTCAGCAACCGGTTACACAGGAAGTGGCGGATTTGAAATTTACTGCAAAAATGAAGAAGTTGAACAAGTGTGGAATAAAGTTTTTGAAGCCGGTGCTGATTTTGGCATTGAGCCAATTGGCCTGGCTGCAAGAGATACACTTCGTCTGGAAATGGGATATTGCCTTTACGGGAATGATATAGACGATACAACTTCGCCCATTGAAGCCGGATTAGGGTGGATCACTAAATTTACCAAAGATTTTGTTAATTCTGAGGCTCTATTAAAACAAAAAGAAGAAGGTGTTACCCGCAGGTTAAAAGCATTTGAATTAGATGAAAAAGGAATTCCACGTCAAGGTTATGATATTGTAGATGAAGATGGTAATAAAATCGGCATCGTCACTTCAGGTACTATGAGCCCGAGTTTAAAGAAAGGAATCGGGATGGGCTATGTTCAAAAAGGCCACACAAAACTGGGAACAAAAATACATATCCAAATTCGTAAAAAAGCTATTCCTGCAACCATAGTAAAATTACCTTTTTATAAAGGATAATTTATTTAAGATCCAAAATTTGAGATTTGAGATTCAAAATATCTAATCTCAAATTTTGGATTTCTAATTAATCATACATTCTTATGAAAATCCGGATAGAACTGCTCCGGAAATTTTCCTTTTACATCTTTATAGAAATTATGGAAGAATGTAAAATCTTTTTGTTTATCTCCGGTTAAATAATAAGGTTCAGAAATTAAGTACTGCTTTTTACCAAAATCAAAAGTATTTAAAATAATTGGCACCTTTGCACCCAATGCAATATGATAAAACCCGGTTTTCCATCTTTCCACCTTTTTTCGGGTTCCTTCAGGTGACATAGCTAAGACAAATTCATCTTTCTCATTAAAAATATCAATAATTGCCTGCACTAAATTTCCACTTTTACTTCTATCTACAGGAGTCCCTCCTAATGCTCTGAAAATAAAACCATAAGGCGGCTTAAACAAAGTATGTTTCCCAATGAAGTGTGCATCTACACCGGTAATATATTTCATTAAAACACCGAGAATAAAATCATAATTTGTAGTATGAGGTGCTCCAATTATGATAAATTTTTTAAGATCTTCAGGGTATTCACCCACGATCTTAAATCCCATAATATTATAGAATATAAATTTTGCTATTATTTGCATATGTAAATATTTATAATTTCAAATTAAAGATTATTTTTTAGATAAAAGGATAGATTTTGCTAAATATTCTTTTTAATTTATCCAATATTTTGAGATATATTTGAAGTGACTTATTATCCTTAATTAAGATATTAAAGCTCAAAATAAAAATAATCACTTTTAATTTTAATATTTTGCAAGACACTTTAACTTATCTTCTACCGGTTGCCCTGTTAATTATCGGAATCGCTTTAACTTATTTCCTTACAAAGTTAAAATTTGAAAAAGAAACTTCAATTTTAATGGAACGTGAAAGTTCACTACTAAATGATAAAAGTGAAAAAGAAAATACACTTGCACAATTCCAAATAAGTATAGACAATATTAGAAGTGAAAAAGAGAATCTTCACATTGAACTCACCAAAAAGGAATCTGAGATTTCTAATTTACTTGATAAATTAACAGAGCAAAAAAAGGATGTAGAAAAGCTACAGGAAAAATTTACTAAGGATTTTGAGATCTTAGCAAATAAAATATTAGAAGAAAAATCAATAAGATTTACAGCAAAGAATAAAGAGAATATTGAACAGATTTTAAATCCTTTACAGGAAAAAATACAGTCTTTTGAGAAAAAAGTGGAAGATACTCATAAAGAAAGTATTGAAAAACAATCAGCTCTGCGTCAGCAAATTATAGGATTGAAAGAGTTAAATTTACAGATGAGTAAAGATGCTGTTAATCTGACCAAAGCCTTAAAAGGAGAATCTAAAAAACAAGGCGACTGGGGCGAATTTCAACTGGAAACCATCCTTGAAAAATCAGGCTTACAAAAAGATGTCCATTATTCTACACAGGGAGGTTTTAGAGATGAAACTGGCAACTTAAAAAAACCGGATTTTATTGTAAATTTACCTGATAATAAGCATATTATAATTGACTCAAAAGTATCTCTAACAGGATATGAAAAATATTTCAATGCCGAGAATGAAACAGAAGAGGTTGTGGGTTTAAAGGCTCATCTGTTAAGTATTAAAAAGCATATAAAAGACCTCGGCAGTAAGAATTATGAAGATCTTTACGAAATCAATAGTCCTGATTATGTTTTAATGTTTATACCTATTGAACCGGCTTTAATGTTAGCCCTGCAAAATGATAGTAATATTTATATGGAGGCATTGGGTAAAAACGTGGTTCTGGTCTCTACTTCTACTCTTTTAGCAACTTTATCTACAGTTGCCTCTATCTGGAAACAGGAAGATCAAAAGAAAAATGCTTTGGAAATTGCCCGACAGGCGGGAGCTCTTTATGATAAGTTTGAAGGATTGATTCAGGATCTGATTAAAGTTGGTAAACAGATCAATGCATCCCAGGAAAGTTATCTGGGAGCAATGAATAAATTATCTGAAGGAAAAGGAAATTTGATCACTCGTGTAGAAAACCTGAAAAAATTAGGTGCCAAAACTAAAAAAGCGCTTCCTAATAATCTCCTACAAAGAGCAGGAGAAGAATAAGTTCTTGAACTAACCTATAATACCTGTAAGCATTTTCTTTTAATACCGATATAATTAGAAATAAATCTTGTTAATGCAAAAGTTTATATTTTAATCATGATCCGTGTTAATACAAATTCTTCTTTGTTTTTTACAGGACTGCAACAGATTAACATATTTTCAAATTGTCTACTCCAAGTATGCCTTCGCCCCTCCTTTATCGAATTCTACAGTAATGATATCGTGCAAAGAAGTAGAAAGGGAAATACCTTTAAAATCGGCTTTTACAGGATATTTCTTATGGTTTCGGTTTACCAATACCGCGGTTAGGAAAAGCTTTAACGGAACTTCCAAAAAATGCCTTACCGCATACATCAGGGTAGCACCCGAATTTAGAACATCATCTACCAAAACCAGTGATTTATTCGCATATGCATCTGAATTTAAAGAAGTTGTAACACCTTCCAAGGGTTTTTTCTTATTCATTTTCACTTCACAAAGTGAAATTTTCATATCCGATATTTCTTTTAAAACTCTTACCAGTTCCTTAGCAAAAATATAACCATTGCTACTGATACCAGCTATCACTATCTCTTTTTCATCGATGTTAGCTTCATAGATCTGAAAAGCAATTCGCCTGATTTTAAAAACTATTTCTTCGTTGTTAAGTATGATCGATTTTGACATGTTTTGCTAATAATTTTTCTTTTCAAATATAATAAAAAGTTCCCTTCCCTTTCGTGGTTTTATCGAATTATAACAGGTTTCTAAAGTACGTATTTTGAATAGATCAGTAAACAAATTGAAATATTCATCTTTAGAACCACCATAAGGCGGACCTTGATCTGTAAGTGGAAAATCGAAAAGTAACCCAATAATCTTACCGCCGGGTTTAAGTAATTGATACATTTTCTCTACATAACTAACTCTTTGTGAAGGATGTAGTGCACAAAAAAATATCAATTCAATAATAAGATCATATTTACGATTTAAATTGAAGAAATCTGTTTGAAGAAGTTTCTCCTCAGGAAAATCTTTATTCCTTTTCCGTATATTTATAAGAGGTTGTGAAGCAATATCAACAATGGTAAGATTTTTAAACCCGATTTGATATAGATAATCTGCTTCATAAGCATTACCTGCACCGGGAAGCAAGATCTCCGTCTCTTTATCTTCTAATTGTTCAAAATATGATTTTACCGGAGGTGAAACATATCCGATATCCCAGCCAATTTCATCAGTCTTATAACAGTTTTCCCAATAAGACTGAGTGGTTTTATTCATCTTCTCCCTCTTTATATCCTTCAATATCCCTGCGATCTTTTTTGGTCGGCCTTCCGGTTCCTTTTTTGCGGTAATAGTCTTTTGAATATTTTAGCAGGTCCTGATTCTCAAATGCTTCCTCTGGTGTAATATCTTTCCTGTACAGATCGACAATTTTTGCTCCTACCCTGTTTTGAGGAATATCAAGTACAAGCAATTGATAACTGATCTGATTTTTACGAACAGTGACCTTTTCCCCTCCATATACATCTTTAGAGGGTTTCACATTAGCACCATCAATTTTTATATGGCCCTTTTTGCAAGCCTCAGTTGCAATACTTCGTGTTTTAAAATAACGGGTACACCAAAGATATTTATCTATTCGCATTAATTATTATCTGAAAATTTACGATTCATATAATCACCTATCTTCTTATTATCAATATACATATTATCCCCTTTCATCGTTTCTAACTTAGAATCTGTAATAATATCGTAATCGAATCGTTTACCGGGAATCATTTTTGCAGAGATTCCTAAAATATCATTAATAGTTGCTTGTAATAGAGGTTCATTTCTTTCACCCAAAACCCCCATATTTTCAAGATCTTCCTGTAATTCGATATGAGGTTCAAATCCGTCTTTATCATTCACTCCTAGTTTATTGAGTGTTTCCAGAACAATTGGTTGCATAGCATAGGAATGATTCGGATTTGCTCCTTGTCTCATAAAATTATAAGAATCATATAAAGTAAGAGAACCAACATATTTACCAACTGTTTGTTCACCGATCAGTTTTACATTTATATAAGGATTAAGCCCGTTAATTACCAGCTCACTTGCCGATGCCGACCCCCCTGTAACAATAATGTGTACTTTTGATAGATTCAGACTGTTAATTTTTTCTCTAAAAATAACATTTCCATTATCATCTTTATTTACTATTTCATCGGAAAAGTTATTTACCAACATTTCAGGATAATTTGCTTCAAATTCGGCCTGTAATTTCGAATTCCACCTCTCTTGATAAAACAATTCCCCTTTAAACTGTCCTGTTATCATACCGGCAAGAAATGTTGCTGTTCGACCAGTACCCCCGGGATTATATCTTAAATCTACAATAAGATCAGTAACCCCCTCATCTTTCAATTGTAAAAAGGCTCTATTCAACTCTTGCTCAAAACTTAAAGTAAAACTATTATACATTAAATAACCTATTTTTTTACCCGATTCTTCAAAGGTTTTGGTAATAAAAACCGGGTTTTCGGTATATTCAGACTTTGTAAGCTCTACATCTACCCCGGTAGGAATAATGGTGTTATTTTCAATTTTTGCCAAACTTAAAGTATAAGTATAATTGTCTGAAAATAAAAGATCGATATAATTACTTAGTGTTAATTGTGTTCCATTAACATGTGTAAAAATATCTCCTCTTTTAATTGATTTACCAACAGCATTCGTTTCCGGTAATATATATCTTACATAACCAAAAACATCATTGGAGTTTATTAAACCCAAACCAAATTCAACACCATTATGTTTGGAAACACCCTTATATAATGAATTTTCCAGTTCAATATAATCATCAACGATCCAGCTCCAATGGTCTAATTGACTATATAAAAGGGATTCAAAGAAATCTTCAGGTTCATTAGAGTTATTAATATAAGTTACATATTCATCATCTGTTGTAAATCTGTCATCTGCCAGATTTGGAACATTCTCCTGCCATAAGTACCATGAATTCAATCCCTGCCATATAAAATCCTGCACTTCTTTATCTTCACTTAATTCTGCCGGTGGATCAGGCCTGTCTATTGGGTCATCA
>JBDLIB010000072.1:0-14547 GCA_039715085.1 Bacteroidota bacterium
TTATTTACACCTCACCCAAAACTGTAAAAACAGTTTTGACCTCTCCTCAAGGAGAGGTTTAAGCGGAAACCCCGAGGCAGAGCCTCGAGGAATTCTTTTTGATTAAATATAAAGGTAAATCTTCATTACGGTATTTGTAGGCGATTTCGAAATATTGAAGAGCTCCTTCTTTTTTATCTATAAAAATATGAGCCTGAGCTATTACAGGAGGGTTGGAACAATATAGCTCTTCTCCTTTAATAGCCCCTTCCAACCATATATTAATAACTGTATCAAAGGATTCTTTAGAAAGTACATCTACCATATGATCATTTCCCATAGCCTTTTGAAATTGCGAAAAAAAATTTTTTCAGTCTGTAGTGAAGAAAACGACTATTATAAACAGATGCTTAGAATAACTTAACAATTCTAACAGGGAACAAATAGACTTCATCTTTTTTTCCTTCAATTGTATGACCGGAATCTAATTTTTTATTATTCAACTTACTCATTAAATAAGACTCAGCTTTTGGGTTAGGTGATTTTACAGAGATAATTACAATTTCCCCTTCATCATTAAGAGTAAATCGCACCTCTGCAACAAATTCCTTTTTATCTGAGTTGTATGGACAATCAGGACCAATAAGATCAACTATTTCATCACATAATGCTTCTGTAGGCCTTTCTTGAGCAATCGCTGTTACAGAAACACTTAAAGTACTTATCACTATTGCGATCAATAAAATTTTTAAAGCTTTCATAACAGATAAATTTAGATTAGACATTGAGATTTATTATTTTACAAATTTCGATAATAAAAACTTACAATACATAACAATTTCAATGCAATGTATTACAATTTATAAGCATTTATTGCAATTATAATACATAGGTTGTAAAATTACTGCATCATCCGGTTAAAAGTATTATTTGAGTTTTACAAATTGGGTCTTTTGATATTAATCATGCAATGGAAAGGCTTCATTATCAAAAACTATGACAGGCAAATAATTTCTTTTCAAAAATTCATGATATCCTGACTCATTCCTATAAGGATCAAACAATTCATCATTGCCATTAATATCAATAATTTCATCAATATTGTTTGAGCCTTCCTGAACTTCCCCGTGAAAATTATTTTTACTTGCTCCTTAAAATTCTTCCGGTATATAACCGAAATAGTCATGAAAGCATTTGCTAAAATAAGAAAGACTGCTAAAACCTGCCCTGTATGATACCTCAGATGCTGTATATTCACTTTCTATAATTAGTTTAGCAGCTTCTTTAAGGCGGACTTCTCTTATAAACTGATTTGCGGATTTCCCTGTTTCCGCCTTTATTTTTCTCCACAATTGTGTCTTACTCAGACCAATTTCAGAAGTCAGATCATCTACACTAAAATTTTCTTCTTCTAAATGTACCTGTATGATTTTTCTTATCTTATTTGGAAAAACTTTCTCCATGGATGCCAATAAATCGTTTTATACAAGTTACAAAAAAAAAATCGATATAGTAAAAAACTCCTATTCCGTATTTAATTTTATTTTGGTAATTTCATTTTCTCTAAAAGTTCAATATAGCCCTGATGCTCCTTCAGTTGTTCATACCTATCTGAAAGTAAAGAGATATAAGGCATATTTGGATTGTGCAATTCATAAGCTTCCTCATAGTATTCCAATGCCTTATCATAATTATTCAATGTTAAATATCTACCAGCCTGTCCCATTGCTGATATATTACCTCCTTTTTTTCTGACATCTTCATTTACTCTTATGATCTCTTCTATAGCTGCATAATATCCATTTTCTAAAAACACTTCTTCTATAGATGCTACTACCTCATCATCCCACCAGGCGACAGTTTTCCAATATTCAAACCATTTTTCGTGATTACCTATATAATTATATGCTGCTGCTAATTGACCCTTAGCAAACTTATTATCGGGATCGATCGAAAGGGCTTTTTCTGATAAATAAATGGCTTCTTCAAGATTGCCATTATATTTCATAATCACTGCATACAACCCTAGATTGAGAGCGTTTTGTGGGTCCAGTTCAATTGCAAGTTTACCTTGATAGAGAGCTTCCTCAGTTCTTTTCATGATCATTAAGAAATGTGCATAGTAAATATGGCTTTTGGCACTATTTGGATTCAGTTCAATTGATCTCAAAAATTCTTTTTCTCCTTTTTCCCAGTTCCATTCAGTCCATACAGCAATTAAGGCTTTTACATAATGTGAATTAGCAGAATTTGGATCCAGGTCAAGAGCCCTATTGATATTTTCATATATCTTAGGAATAGCAACAGGTGGTGGAGTAATACCCATTTGCATTCTACCTACCCAAACTTCTGCCAAGCCTGCATAAGGAGGAGCCCAATTAGGATCTTTATCAATGGCAATTTTAAAATAATTTGTTGCCTTTTCCAATCCATCTTTACTAAGTCTATCCCAATAAAATTTACCTTTCACATATGCTTCATAGGCTTCCAAATTCTTTGTTGCTGTTTTTTCTATTTGTTCTATCTCAGTAGGAGAAAGTATTATTTTTAACTCTTTTGCAACTTGTCTGGCAATTTCACTTTCCAAAGTGAAAATGTTTTTGAATTCCCTATCAAATATTTTTGACCACACATGTTTATCTTCTTCTGCGTCTATCATTTGCGTGGTAATTCTGATTGAATCCTTATGTTTTTGTATACTGGATTCAATTATATAAGAAACATCCAGTTCTTTTGCTATTTCCGGTGCAGTTTTTTGGGTTTCACGGAATTGCTCCATGGTAGTCCTCGAGATCACTTTTAAGTCTTTTATCACAGAAAGATGGTTTAAGATATCATCCATAACTCCATCAGCGAAATATTGATTTTCTTTATTATCGCTAAGGTTTTTAAAAGGAAGTACGGCAATAGATTTATCCTTTATGATATCTGCTGTATCAACTTCAACGCTTTCTGTGGCATAATTATATATTATATAAGAAATTGCAAAGAAGAGTAGAATAGCTAATGATGAAACCAGAACTAATTTCTTCTTTGACGCATCTTTATCATTTTGAGTTTCTGAGGCTTTAACAGGCTCAACAAAAGGCTCTTCAACAATTTCTGATATTTCTCTTAATTTTGCTTCTCCGGGCGGATAACCATAAAAATCATGAAAACATTTATTAAAATATGAAGGACTGCTAAAACCTGTCCTGTAAGCTATTTCTGAAGCTGTATAGTCTGTTTCTACCAGTAATCGTTTAGCTTCTTTTAATCTGAATTCTTTGATCAACTCATTTGGAGTAATTCCCCGTAAAGACTTAATTTTTCGCAATAGTTGAGAACTACTTAACCCTACCTCTGAAGCTAATTCTGCAACACCAAAGTGCTCATTCTCTAAGTTAGCCTCAATAATACAATTGACCTTTTCTACAAATATCTTATCCATGGAATGAGAGTCCATATATGTGTTTTTTTGAGAGGAATACGCTTCTTCAAATACTTAAAAAAAGCTAGTTCAGTAATACAATTTACAAAAAAATAGTGATTTATTCAAATAAATAATTAAAGGTATTCCTTGTTAATAAATTGAATTCAGAAGCAAATTATTTTGGTGAGATAAGCTTGTATATAATCACCAAATCTTAAAAGTATTGATAAATTAATTAATAAACAATGATGAAAATCAATGAAAAAGTTGATTCCAATCATATATATTAATATTAAGTGAATCAAGGGTTGGAAGTAAATAGTTGAAAAATTTTTGATTTTACCTCGTTCCTAAAGGATGATCAAGAATTTTTCACTTTTCTTCCTTTAGGACTGAGGTAAAAAAAGAGAAAAATTAAACTTATAATTGAAAATATTTCAACCCTTGAGCCCATTATTACTGTTTGGATTTTTTAATTGTTACAATAAATAATTGAAGTATTGATAACTCTACTTTATCTGAGCTATACCCCAATAATTATAACTGGCAGGTTTCCAGCCCGGAATATACATGGTATCGAGTTGGGTAATTCTAAACCCGTTTTCACGGATCATTTTCGGGATGTCTTTATTCAAATTACAGCCACCTCCTACTCTTTTCCAAACCGGATTAATGGTATTTTGCCAATATCTTACTGAATCATCAGGCGCTATACCGTGTTCACAAAACAAAAGATTACCGGCATCTTTCATCACTCTTTTAAATTCTGAGAGTGCTTTTTGAGGGTCTTTTATGGTGCAAAGCGAATAAGTGATCACAATAGTATCAAATTCATTATTTTTAAAAGGAAGTTCTTCAGCGAAAGCTTTTACAAAAGAAAAATCAAAGTTTAGTTCATTAATTTCATTTTTGTTCAAATCCCATATTTCTACCGAAGGATCTATTCCGATAAGGCTTTCGACTTTTTCAGCATCATAAAAATTCAGGTTCAATCCGGAGCCTATTCCTATTTCCAAAACGTCGCCAAAAGCTTTTGGTATTATTTTCCTTCGTTGATACATGGTGGGTTTTGAATTGCAGGCCCAGTGTACAACTTTGGGTAGAATATATTTATCGTATAATTTATTCAAAATTTTTTTCTAAAAATAAACTATTTTAATGAACATTATTAATCATCCTGAATTTTGTTTACACTTTATATTAATATTTATAACATTTTTCACGCAAAGTTCGCTAAGGTTTACGAAAAGAATACTTCCGCTCTTGTTCCATCGCTCTATCACTTCCGTCTTCTGACTTTGGTCTTCCAGTAATTCTTTGTCTCATTCACCTATTCACTCATTACATCATTAACATAAGAAAAATCTATCAAAACATAAGAAATAAAAATGAAACCTTATAGAAACAACACTATGTTTTAGTAATTTTGTGTAACGAAAAAATAATTAACCTAAAAATAAAAATAAGATGGCTGTACTAGTAGGAAAAAAAGCACCAAAATTTACTGCAAAAGCAGTAGTTGACGGAGGAAAATTTGTTGATGAATTTTCATTAGACCAATACTTGGGAAAAAAACATGTTGTATTTTTCTTTTACCCAAAAGACTTCACTTTTGTTTGTCCGACTGAGCTTCATGCTTTTCAGGAAAATTTAGCTGAGTTTGAAAAAAGAAATACCGCAGTAGTTGCATGTTCAACAGATACGGAACAATCTCATTGGGGGTGGTTACAAGTAAGTAAGAATGAAGGAGGTATACAAGGAGTAACTTATCCCATTGTAGCGGATACCAGTAAAACAATTGCAAAAAATTATGATGTTTTAGACGGAGATTTTTACTATGATGAAAACGACCAATTACAAGCTGATGCGCAACTTGTCGCTTACCGTGGTTTATTTTTGATCGATAAAGAAGGAATTGTCCGCCACCAGGTTGTGAATGACGACCCACTTGGCAGAAATATTGATGAAGCGATCAGAATGGTGGATGCTCTACAATTTAATGAAGAAAACGGTCAGGTTTGTCCGGCAAACTGGAGTAAAGGTGAGGAAGCTTTAAAAGACACTCATGAAGGTATTGCAAAATATTTAAAATCTCACTAATTAATTTAATCAATTTTTAAAACTCTCATCTAAGTATGAGAGTTTTTTTATGTAAATTTGAAGTATCAAATAATCAATATTATAAACCTAAAAAATAACAAATTATGGCAAAAATAACATTAAAAGGAAACCCTGTAAAAACAATAGGTAAGTTACCGAAAGTTGGAAAAAAAGCTCCAAAATTTAAATTGGTTAAAAGCGATTTAAGTGTAGCAAAATTAAAAGATTTTAAAGGTAAAAAAGTACTTTTAAATATTACACCAAGTATTGATACCGGAGTTTGTCAAAACTCAGTAAGAAAATTCAATGAAGCTGCAGCAGGATTAGAAAATACTGTGGTATTATATGTTTCTAAAGATCTTCCATTTGCACAAGATCGTTTTTGTGGTGCAGAAGGTATTGAAAACGTAATCACGCTTTCTGATTTTATCAGCGGTAAATTTGGTAAAGATTATGGAGTTACTATTAAAAACGGACCGATGAAAGGGTTATTGTCCCGTTCTGTAGTAGTTTTAGATGAAGAAGGAAAAGTTGTTTACACTGAACAAGTAAGCGAAACTATTGATGAGCCAAATTATGAAGCAGCTCTGGAAGCTTTAAAATAAATGGGAAGCCTTCATTTTTAATGAAGTAACTCCACAAAATAGAAAATATTATCAAAATATCCCGCTGAAAAGCGGGATTAGTTCAACTAATCATTTTTAATGCGACTTTTGTCTTTTAAAAATATAGTTTCACTAATGAAAAACCCCAACGACAATTATTTTATTACCCGAATCAAAAGCGTTAAATATGCGGTAAAAGGTGCATATTTATTATTGAGAACAGAAGCCAGTATCCAGGTACAGTTTTCTATTGCGCTGATAATGACTGTCGTTGGGTTTATATTTAAAATCTCAGCTACTGAGTGGATGTTGCAACTACTTGCAATAGGAATGATCCTGGTTGCTGAATCTCTCAACACAGCTATTGAAAAACTCTCCGATTTTATCCACCCTGACTACAACAAAAAAATTGGTTTTATCAAAGATATTTCTGCCGGTGCCTCCACTTTTGCCGCTATCATTGCTGTTATTATAGGAATGATCATTTACCTGCCTAAGATTTTTTAGTTTCCACTAAAATTTACGTAATTTGAAGAAAATTATTTATGTAGTTTTGTGACATATGGCAAAAAAGAAAAATTCAGGCTCAAAGACCAAACGAGTTAAAAGGAAAAACAACCGTATAACAACCTTCTTTAAAAGCAAGCAAACCCATCTTGTTTTTGGTATTTTTATTCTTTCAATAGCCATTTTTTTATTGGTTTCTTTTTATTCATTTTTCTCTCACTGGAAAGAAGATCAAAGTCAGTTAGATTTTTTTTCAGACAAGAACATGGAAGTGAAAAATCTTTTAGGAAAACTCGGCGCTACTTTAAGTGACTTTTTCGTCTTTGACGGATTTGGGATATCAAGTTTTATAATCCCTATCTTATTGTTTATAACCGGATTATACATCATTCTTGATATTCCTGTGAAAAAATTAAAAAAATCGTGGATAAATGGAATTCTTACCATGATTTGGCTTTCTGTAGGATTTGCTTTCTTTCTTATAAAAAAACCATTACTATCGGGTAAGATCGGTTATGAGGTGAATGATTATATGCAAATCTATATCGGTAAAACCGGAGTTTTTCTATTGCTTTTACTGGCTTTTTTAGGCTTTATCATCTCTAAATTTAATATTACTCCCGAAAAAATTAAAAACAGCATTCCGAAAAAGAAAACAAAAACGAGCAATGCGGTTGATGACACAACCAATGAGGGCTATATTAGCGAATCTATTATTGAAAATACTGAAAAAGGTTCTGAATTTGAATTAAGTTTAGAATCTAAAGAACAGGGATACGAAATAGAACCTATAGAAAGACCAAGCCCAATAAAAGTAGTTGAGAAGAAAGTTGAAGAGGAAGAAATAGTGGAAATAGAGGTTGAAAAACCAATTGATGAAGAACAAACCGTAGAAAATCTATCCAACAAACTGGTAGAAGAATTTGGTGAATTTGATCCGAAATTAGAATTGGCAAATTTTAAGTTTCCATCTTTAGATCTTCTAAAAGATTACAGCAACGAAAATATTAACATAAACAAAGCGGAGCTTGAAGACAATAAAAATAAAATCGTCGAAACTCTTAACCATTACAAAATTGGTATAGATAGCATCAAAGCAACTATTGGCCCTACTGTTACTTTATACGAAATTGTACCAAAAGCAGGAATTAGAATTTCGAAGATTAAAAACCTGGAAGACGATATTGCTTTATCACTTGCAGCTCTTGGGATAAGGATCATTGCGCCAATTCCCGGTAGAGGTACTATTGGTATTGAAGTTCCAAATAAAAAACCTTCTATCGTTTCGATGAAATCGGTTTTAGCCTCTCAAAAATTCCAAAATTCAAAAATGGCATTACCGGTTGCTTTGGGTAAAACTATATCCAACGAAACATATGTTATTGACCTTGCAAAAATGCCTCACTTATTAATGGCAGGTGCTACGGGACAAGGGAAATCGGTTGGTTTAAATGCTGTTCTGGCTTCTTTGTTGTATAAAAAACACCCTGCCGAAGTAAAATTTGTATTAGTAGATCCAAAAAAGGTAGAGTTAACACTTTTCAATAAAATTGAGAGGCATTACCTGGCAAAGTTACCCGATACTGAAGAAGCGATCATCACTGATACAAAGCAAGTAGTAAATACTTTGAACTCTCTTTGCATTGAAATGGATGACAGATATGACCTGCTAAAAGCTGCTTATGTAAGAAATATCTCTGAATACAATGCTAAGTTCAAAGCGAGAAAATTAAATCCTGAAAACGGACACAAGTTTCTGCCATATATTGTTTTGGTGATTGATGAATTTGCCGATCTGATCATGACTGCCGGAAAAGAAATTGAAGGCCCCATTGCAAGGTTGGCACAGTTGGCAAGAGCTATTGGAATTCATTTGATAGTAGCAACACAAAGGCCATCGGTAAATGTGATCACAGGTATTATTAAAGCCAATTTCCCTGCCAGGGTAGCATTTAGGGTTACTTCGAAAATTGATTCGCGAACTATTCTTGATTCCCAGGGAGCAGACCAATTGATTGGTAAGGGAGATATGTTGATCTCAACCGGAAGTGACCTGACAAGATTACAATGTGCATTCATCGATACTCCTGAAGTAGAACGTGTTACAGATTATATTGGTTCGCAAAAAGCTTATCTACAAGCACTCATATTACCCGAATACACAGGAGATGAAAGCAGTAGTAGTATTGATGTTGATATAGCCGACAGGGATGAATTATTTGAAGATGCAGCCGAAATTATTGTCAATGCACAACAAGGTTCGGCATCTTTATTGCAGAGGAAATTAAAACTCGGCTATAATAGAGCCGGGCGAATCATCGATCAGCTGGAAGCAGCAAAAATTGTAGGCCCGTTTGAAGGAAGTAAAGCCAGACAGGTTTTGATACCTGATACAATTGCCTTACAACAGCTTCTGGATGAAGAAAAATTATAAATCAATGAATAAAAAAATCAGAAATATGAAGAGATTAACAGTTTTAACAATATTCTTTTTAAGCATAACTTTAGGGTATTCACAAAATAGTGACGGAGCAAAGAAACTATTAGATGAGGTTTCTGCAACCATGAGTAATTATGAAAATGTAAGTATCAAATTTGACTATATTTTAGAGAATAAAGAAGCCGATGTAAACCAAAAAAACAATGGTGCTGTTACCCTCGAAGGAGATAAATATCTGGTAAATATTTTTGGTACTACACAAATCTATGACGGATCAAAAACATACACGATCATTCCTGAAAACGAAGAGGTGAATATCTCTGATTATGATGCTGAAGATGAAAATACTATCACACCATCCAAATTCTATTCATTCTATAAAAGTGGCTATACCTATAGCTTAGCAGATAAAAAAAATATAAATGGTAAAGATATTCAGTTTGTAAAATTGATACCTATTGATAGTAATTCAGAGATTTCGATTGTACTTTTAGGAATCGATACTAAAAGTAAGCATATTTATAAACTTACCGAAATTGGTAAAAATAACACCCAAACAACCATTTTGGTAAAGAGTTTCATAGTGAATCAGGATCTGAAAAACGATCTATTTACATTTGACTCTAAAAAATACGAAGATTTAGGTTATTTTATAAACAACTAATAATTTAGTATATCCTTGAAAGTATTAGACCGTTACATACTTAAAAGTTTTTTAACGCCGTTTTTGGCTACATTTCTTATTATTCTGTTTGTATTTATCATGCAGGCACTATGGCTGCAATTCGATAAGATTGCAGGAAAAGGTATCGACCTTGTTATCATTTTAAAATTTCTTGGGTATATCTCCTTAATGGTTGTTCCCACGGCTTTACCTGTCTCTATTTTGCTTTCATCCATAATGGCTTTAGGTAGCCTGGCTGAAAATTATGAATTGGCTTCGGTAAAAGCCTCGGGTATTTCATTAAAAAGATTTGTAAGGCCATTAATAGGTTTAATGCTTGTTCTAAGCCTTTTTAACTTCTTATTTTTAAATTATGTTTTCCCCTATGCCTCCTTAAAATCGAAGAATTTGATCTATAACATGAAAAAGAAGGAACCCGGTTTAGCTTTAGTTGCCGGAACTTTTAATACCGAGATTCCCGGATATAGTATCAAATTCGATGAAAAATATGGAGAAAATGAAAACCTTTTAAAAAATGTACTCATTTATGAAATTGAAAATAACCGCATCAATAACAAAGTAATTACAGCCAAAAAAGGTACCATTTTAAATGAAGAAGGAAGCAGGTATCTCACATTGATCCTCGAAGACGGCTACTATTATGAAGAGATACAGAAGAAAAGAAGTTCTATTGAGGAGCGAAAAAAAATGCCTGCAAATAAGGCACATTTTAATGAGTACACGGTAAATATTGACGTTTCGAAAATTGGAAATTTTGATCCCGATGAGCTAAAGTACAAAACCGGAAAACAAATGCTGAGTCTGAATCAGCTGGATTTTTATGTAGATTCTTTATCTCCGCCTTATCACGAATATATAGAAAATAAGGCCAAAAGATTCTATACTACACTAAGGGCCAAAGACCTACATACCGATACCATTCCTCATTCTGAACTTGATATTGATATTTTAAACAATTTTGACCTCGACGGAAAAATTTTAGTCATAGATAATGCAGCAGAATTATCACGTAGTAATCTGGATAACATCAATAGTTTTAAAGACTTAGCTAAAGGAAAACAAAAGGTTATCAATAGTTACAATACCGAATACCACAGAAGGCTCGCATATTCTTTAGCCTGTATCGTACTATTCTTTGTTGGTGCCCCCCTTGGATCCATTATCAGAAAAGGTGGTTTTGGTTTACCAATGATCATGGCAATTGTAATTTTTGTTGTTTACTTTTTCATCTCCACTTTAGGTGAAAAGATGGCAACTTCCAATTCGATTTCTCCCGTTTTAGGTGGTTGGTTAGCTACTGTTGTTCTATTGCCTGTTGGTTTGTTTTTAATGAGAAGAGCGACAAACGATAAGGGAATTGTAAATATTGATCGTTTTTTAGATCCAATTACCAATTTCTTTTCAAAAATATTCAAGCTTAAGAAATAAATAAATCAATAGTATTCTTAAATTTGCATACTTTTTTGCTGAAGAGCCAAATAGTAGAATCTAAATACTAAGAAATGAACACTACAAAGAATCAAGCAATTCAATTAAATACTATTGAAGAAGCTATTGAAGATATTAAAACCGGGAAACTTATAATTGTTGTTGATGATGAAGACAGAGAAAATGAAGGTGATTTTGTAGCTGCAGCCGAAATGGTTACTCCCGAAATGATCAATTTTATGGCTACCCATGGCAGAGGGTTGATCTGTACACCTCTTACAGAAAACAGATGCGATGAACTCGATTTGAATTTAATGGTGGGTGAAAATACGGTGCTTCACAATACTCAATTTACGGTTTCTATAGATTTAAAAGGACATGGCTGTACAACAGGTATTTCAACACACGACAGGGCAAAAACAGTAAAATCATTAACCTCTTCAAATACAAAACCACATGACCTTGGACGCCCGGGTCATATTTTCCCTTTAAGGGCAAAAGAGGGCGGTGTATTACGTAGAACAGGCCACACCGAAGCAGCTATTGACCTTGCCCGTTTGGCAGGATTACAACCAGCCGGATTATTAGTGGAGATCTTAAATGAAGATGGTACCATGGCAAGATTACCCGAATTGCTAAAAGTAGCCGAAAAATTCGATCTTAAAATAATCTCTATCGAAGATTTGGTAGCATATCGTTTAAACCATGATTCATTGATCGAAAAAATAGATGATTTTTCAGTCGATACACGTTTTGGAAAATATTTCTTACGCGCATATAAACAAACTACTAATAATCAGGTACATTTAGCTCTAACTAAAGGCAATTGGAAAAGAGGTGACGAAGTTTTGGTAAGAGTAAATTCCACACTGGTAAATAACGATATCATCGGTACACTTACAAAAAATCCTGATGATAAATTAGCTAAAATGTTTGATATCATCAATAAAGAAGGTAAAGGAGCTGTGGTTTTTATCAACCAGGAATACCAATCTTACGATCTGATCAACCGATTGCAACAACTTAAAATAAGTAGTGATAATAGTGCTATCACAGCGCCTGAATCAAAAATGGATGAAAAGGATTTTGGTATTGGAGCTCAAATTTTACACGACCTGAATATCAACAAGATCAAATTGATCTCTAACGGTAAGTATAATACTAAACGTGTTGGAATGATAGGTTATGGTCTGGAGATTGTGGATTATGTTAATTTTTGATCTTTTTAATTAATAATATTCGACCCCCAGAGGGGTCGTATATTTTTTCAAAAAAATTAGCGTTTAAAAATCATTGCAATTAATTTTTGTCATGTACTCATTCTTTTTATTTGAAATACCTAATAATAAATAACCTATTTCTTTAACAAAAAATTATCAGTATATCAGCAATTTTTATGATGCTGAATTTGTTTCTTTGAATAATGAAACAAATTCTCCTTATCATTTTATTACTTTTCACAATACAACTATCCGCTCAGAAAGAGTCAGTTATAATCAATGGAGTAGTTAAAACTGATTCTGTTTATCTTGAGAATATCCATATTATAAATAAGAGTTCCAACAGGGGAACTGTTACCAATGAGAAGGGAGAATTCCGAATTTATGTAAAACTTAATGATTCAATTCTAATCTCCGGAGTACAATTCTTTAATAAATGGATTCAAATTTCAAAACATCATTTTGAAAGAAAATTAATTATAGTCGATTTAATTCAAAAAAACAATGAATTGGGAGAGGTTGTTATTGAAAATATGGCAAAATCACTGGGACTGCCTAATGCAGATAAAAAACCATTAAATAAATTAGACAGGGCTCTTACAGGTCATAGTCAAGAAAGTGTTCCTATAGTGATATTAGCAACACTTTTGGGACAACAAGGTGGTATTGATGATCTTTATTATATTATTTCGGGAAACCGGAAAAGAGATCGAAAATTAAAAGAATTATTATTAGAAGATAAACAAAAAGAAATCGATCAGGAATATATTCGAGAAATCAGGAATCACTTTCAAGATGATTTCTTTATCAATACTTTACAAATTCCCAGAGAAAACATAGACAGTCTAATAGGATATTGCCTGCCAAAAGGAATCGTTTTTTTATTTGAAAGAAAACGTTATCTGGAAGTTATGGATGTTTTTATTCAAAATAAAGAGGAATATATGCTTACAGTTGACTAAACCACTATAAACTAAAAGACTATAGGTTTTGTTATTTGTTGCTTGAAATTTTTAGAAGTTAAAGCAAAATGCACTATAACTCTTTTTGAGTCAAATAATTTATACCTTAAGCCTTATTCTTCATAAATATGAAATATTTTTTTCACTGAAGAAACGACAGTTGTTGCAAGAATGGCTCCTAAGAATGCTAAAAATACATCTTTCTGTGCATCCCACATATCACCTTGCGTTCCTAAATAGGCATCGCCCTGGGCTTTAAAAAAAATATCTGCTACCAACCATTCAATTATTTCATAGAAACCACTTATAGAAAGCGTGATCTCTATGGGTAAGATCCATGCAACCCACTTTGGAAATTTTAACCATTTTAAAAATACCTCACGCATAGGATAGGCCAGTAAAAAACCAAAACTAAAATGCACTATCCGATCATAATGATTTCTGGAAAGATCTAAAACATCCTGGAGCCAAAACCCAAAAGGATTATCGGCATAAGTATATTTTGATCCATAAACATGTAAACTCAAGTATATACAAATGAGTAAATAACTTAGGTCACTGAACTTATATTTTTTGTAGGAGCCTAAAAGAAAAATCAGGAAAATAAATACCAATGTATTCTCCAGAAACCAGTTCGCAATATCGTTTGTACCAACTAATGAATCAATCCAAACAACAGCAAATACTGCTGTAAATACCTGCAGCCATCTATTTTTTTTAAATGCTACCCTGTATTTTGAAATTGCAATTGTAAAGCTCATCATAAGATGTTTCATTATTTCTTCAGTAACGAAAACAAATATATGATATTATAATTTGTTATTTCTTATCTTTTACCTCAGACCAATTAGTATGTACAACTTTCCACTTACCATCTTTCAAACGGTACACTGAAGTTGCTTTCCATGGAGTTTGGGGTTTCCCATCTATAGAAGCTTGGTAACGCATGGTAAGAATTGCAATATCATCATATACCTGAACCTTAGGATTAAATAATTCATACGATGACTATATCCGCTGCAGTGGTTAGTATCGTATGAATAAATAGTATTCAGTTAACAGTTACCGGTATCAAATTAAATAAGTACTTTGAAAGAATTTATAATGACTATTAACAATTTCCACATGGCAACGTACTTCGGTCTTTCTAAATTTTCAATACCAGCGCTTTTTATTCTTTTTGGAAGCCGTGGATTTTCTTCCTTTCTT
>JBDLIB010000073.1:0-14536 GCA_039715085.1 Bacteroidota bacterium
TAAATTATATTGTAAATAAAAAAACACTTTGTTGGTAATGAAGAAAATGTATTTTTGTAGTCAATATATAATTATATGATATTTGTCATCAAATGAAGTATAGTTAAAAATTATTGTACATTAACTTGTTAATTGTACAAAAAGAATAAAATCAACTTATTTAACTCAAATGATTTGTAATGCAAAGCAATACATTTAATAAACTAATAACCGGCCTAACTTTCCTTTTTTTAATATCATTTAGCATATCAGCACAACAAGGAGATCCGGAAAACGGTAAAAAACTTTTCAATACTAATTGTGCCGCTTGTCATAAATTAGAAAAAAAATTAATAGGTCCACCTTTAAAGGGTATTAGTGAGAAAAGAGAAAATGCATGGTTGCAGGCATGGATTAAAGATAATAATGCTTTAAGAGCAAGTGGAGATCAGGATGCAATTGACATATATAATGAGTATAATGGCATGCCCATGACTCCTTATCCTCAATTGAGTGAACAAGATATCAATGATATCCTTGCTTATACTGATGATAAACCAACTGAAACTACAGCGTCAACTACCTCACAGGCAGCAACTGACCCGAAAGTTGCTTTGGGTAAAAAATTATTCCAAACAAATTGTGTTGCATGTCATAAACTAGATAAAAAATTAATTGGGCCTCCTTTAAAAGGAATAAGTGAGAAGAGAGACAAAGAATGGCTTCATGCCTGGATAAAAGATAATAATGCATTAAGAGCAAGTGGAGATCAAGATGCAATTGACATTTTTAATGAGTATAATGGCATGCCAATGACTCCTTATCCACAATTAACAGAAGATGATATTGATGCCATTTTAGCTTATACAACAGTTGGTGATGTGAAACCTGTTGAAGCTGCAGCTACAGCCACTACACCTAATGTTGCTACACCAAAAAGTTCAAACAAGTGGATGAGCTATGTATTAGCGTTGGTAATATTGATATTGGCAATTTGGATTTTTGTACAAAGTAAAAATGGTTTCATAAAGATCGTAACTACAATTTTTCTATTACTTTTAGGAACATACATCCTGTTTGACAACCTAATGGAAATAGGTATTGATCAAGGATATCAACCTATACAGCCAATAGCATTTTCTCATACCATACATGCCGGTGATAATAAAATTGATTGTGAATATTGTCATTCATCTGCAAGAAACAGTAAAACTTCAGGAATTCCTTCAGTTAATGTTTGTATGAACTGTCATATAAGTATAACTGAGTATAACGGACCCGTTGCATCAGAGTCTGAAAAAGCATTTTATGATGCTGAGATTAACAAAATTTACGATGCAATAGGATGGGATCCTGAAAAATTAGCTTATATCGAAAATTATGAACAAAAACCAATTCAATGGAATAGGGTGCATAACCTACCTGATTTTGTATATTATAATCATTCTCAACACGTGAATGTAGCTGGCTTAGAATGTCAAGAGTGCCATGGGCCTGTTGAAGAAATGGATGAAGTATATCAATATTCTTCTCTAACAATGAACTGGTGTCTTGATTGTCATATTGAAACCAATGTTGATCTAAAAGGCAATGCTTATTATGCAAAAATTCATGACGAACTCGCTAAAAAATACGAATTAGTTGAAGTGACTATTGCAGATTTAGGAGGAAAAGAATGTGGTAAATGCCACTATTAAGAAATTAGGAAAAAAGAATTAAAAGAATAAAAATTGGAAGTTATTCCAATAAATTATAAAACAAAAAATAAATATGGCATCTAACAAGAAATACTGGAAAAGTGTTGAAGAGCTTAAAGAAAATAGCTCTATTGTTGAAAAGCTAAAACAAAAAGAATTTGTAGAAGAAATCCCAACTGATCAATTTTTAGGAGATAAAGATTCATTGGATTCAAGTGCTACAAGTAGAAGAGACTTTTTAAAATATGTTGGATTTTCTACCGCAGTAGCATCACTGGCAGCTTGTGAAGGTCCGGTAACAAAATCAATACCTTTTGTAATTAAACCAGATGATGTAACTCCTGGTATTGCTGATTATTTTGCTACGACTATTGCTGATGGTTATGATTTTGCTAATGTTTTGGTAAAAGTAAGAGAAGGTCGCCCTATTAAAATTGAACCTAATAAGGAATCATCAAACGGTAGTGCTAATGCAAGAGTACAGGCTTCAGTGTTATCACTTTATGATAACAATCGATTAAAAGGTCCTAAAGCTAAAGGTGAATCAATTTCATGGAATAAATTTGATTCTGAAGTAGGCGCTAAATTAAATGAACTAAAAGAAAACGGAGAAAAAATAGTTTTTTTAACCGGAACTTGTGCCAGCCCTTCAACAAAAAGCCTGGTAAATAAATTTTCAGAACAATACGGCAATGTTGACCATGTTGTTTATGATGCAATTTCAGAGAGTGCTGTTTTAGATGCAATGAAAGAGATGTATGGTAAAAGAGCGTTGCCTGATTATGATTTTGCTAAAGCAGATGTAATTGTTTCAGTGGGAGCAGATTTCTTAGGAGATTGGCAAGGTGGAGGATTTTCTGCAGGTTATGCAAAAGGGAGAGTTCCAAAAAATGGAAAAATGTCACATCATATTCAATTTGAATCGAATATGAGTTTAACGGGAGCTAATGCAGATAAGCGAGTGATGATTAAACCATCTGAACAAGTAAATGCATTAATAAAATTGTATCAAGCAATTGTAAGTGGAGTTGCGACTCGAGAAATGTCTCCGCTCAATACTGCTGTTCAAAATGCTGCAAAACAAATTAAAGCTGCTGGTGGAAATGCAGTTCTTGTTACAGGTATACAAGATAAAAATGCGCAATTATTAGCTTTACAAATTAATAAAGCAATTCAAAGTAAAGTTATTGATGTAGCAAATACTAGAAATATTCGCCATGGAGATGATGTTAAAGTTGCGCAGTTAATTACTGATATGAAGGCAGGAAAAATAGGAGCTTTGATTACACACAATACAAATCCTGCTTATACTTTACCAAATGCAAAAGAATTTATCGAAGCATTGAAAAAAACAAAACTTAGTGTAAGTTTTGCGATGAATGATAATGAAACTGCAAGTGCTTCTGAGTATGTTGCAGCAATTCCACATTATTTAGAATCTTGGAATGATGTATTGATAAAAAAAGGTCAGTATAGTTTAACACAACCAACGATTCATAAATTATCTGATACACGTCAGTTTCAGGAAACTTTGTTAATATGGTTAGGTAGCGATGAAGCCTATTATGACTATTTAAAAGGAATGTGGAATAATAATGTTCTTGGAGGTAAATCTTGGAATAAAGCATTGCATGACGGAACTTTTACTGTACCTGTTGCTAATGATGAAATCGTAACTAATGATATTGATATTAGTGCAGCAGGTTCTGCACTCTCAAAAATTAAAGGTAGTGATCTTGAGTTAACTGTTTATACAAAAGCAGGAATGGGTGATGGGCAACAAGCCAATAATCCATGGTTACAAGAATTACCAGACCCTATTACAAGAACCACTTGGGATAACTATTTGTTAATTTCTAGAATTGATGCTGAAAGATTAGGATTAGAGAACCGAACAATTGATAATGGTGCATTGAACGGTGATGTAGTAAATGTTATAGCAAATGGGGTAACTATTGAAAATGTACCGGTTTATATTCAGCCAGGTCAAGCTCCTGGTTCAGTAGCATTAGCATTGGGATATGGACTAGAGGGATTACAAAAAGAAATGAGTATAGGTGTAAATGCTTATCCATTTGCTAATGGAATTTTTCAAAATGCAAGCATAGAGAAAGTCTCAGGTGAACATAAATTTGCATGTGTTCAATTGCAACATACCATAATGGGTAGAGAAGATGAGATCACTAAAGAAATGTCTTTGGCCGACTATGTTTCCAGACCTAAAGATTGGAGTACAGCTCCAAAATTTTCATTAGATCATCAAGAAGTAACTCAAGATAAAGTTGATCTTTGGGAAAAATTTGATGATACTTTAGGGACTAAATTCAATTTAGCTATTGATCTGGCAACTTGTACTGGTTGTGCGGCTTGTGTTGTTGCTTGTCATGCAGAAAATAATGTACCTGTTGTTGGAAAACATGAGATTAGAGTAGGTAGAGATATGCATTGGATGCGTATTGATCGTTATTACTCAAGTGATATGACCGTTGAAAGAGGTAAAGAAGAAGGTAGTTTTGGTACTGGTGAATTCTTTAATGCACAAATACAACCTTCAGATGCACCGGATGTATCATTCCAACCTGTTATGTGTCAACATTGTAATCATGCTCCTTGCGAAACGGTTTGTCCGGTTGCAGCAACTTCTCATGGTACACAGGGTCAAAATCAAATGGCTTATAACCGTTGTGTAGGTACGCGTTATTGTGCTAATAACTGTCCTTATAGAGTTCGTAGATTTAATTGGTTCAAATATTTTGATAATAATGAATTCGATTTCAATATGAACAATGACTTAGGAAGAATGGTATTAAATCCAGATGTTGTGGTTAGATCACGGGGTGTAATGGAAAAATGTTCTATGTGTATTCAAATGACACAATTGACCATATTAAATGCTAAGAAAGAAGGTAGACCGGTAGCTGATGGAGAATTCCAAACAGCTTGTTCAAATGCATGTCCTACAGATGCTATTGTATTTGGAGATGTGAATGATACTAAAAGTAAAGTATCCAAATTAGAAAAAGAAGATAGAAGTTTCAAATTATTGGATTTTGTAGGTACAAAACCAAATGTTTTTTACCAATTAAAAGTAAAGAATATTAAAGAAGCTTAATTAATATTTTGCAATTTAAAAATAAAGAACAATTAATAAATTTTAAATAAAATTATGTCTCATTACGAAGCGCCAATTAGAGAACCGTTAATTTTAGGAGATAAAAGTTATCATGATATTTCAAATGATATTGCTGCACCTATTGAAGGAAAAGCCAACACTTGGTGGTGGGTTGTTTTTAGTATAGCCTTAGTAGCTTTTCTTTGGGGAGTGGGAGCAATTGCTTATACCATTGGAACAGGTATAGGTGTTTGGGGTTTGAACAATAAAATTAACTGGGCCTGGGATATTACCAATTTCGTTTGGTGGGTAGGTATTGGTCATGCTGGTACTTTAATATCAGCAGTATTATTATTATTCCGTCAAAAATGGAGAATGGGTATCAACCGTTCTGCAGAAGCAATGACAATTTTTGCTGTAATTCAAGCTGCAATATTTCCGGTAATTCATATGGGACGTGTTTGGAATGCTTATTGGGTTATGCCAATTCCAAATCAATTTGGTTCTTTATGGACGAATTTTAATTCGCCATTATTATGGGATGTATTTGCAATTTCAACATACTTATCAGTTTCATTAGTGTTCTGGTACACAGGCTTGTTGCCTGATTTTGCAATGATTAGAGACAGAGCTACAAAACCTTTTCAAAAGAAAATTTATAGTTTATTAAGTTTTGGTTGGAGTGGTACTGCCAAAGACTGGCAGCGTTTTGAAGAAGTATCATTAGTGTTGGCAGGTTTAGCTACACCTTTAGTATTATCTGTACACACAATTGTATCATTTGACTTTGCTACATCGGTAATACCCGGATGGCACAGTACAGTATACCCTCCATATTTTGTTGCCGGAGCAGTATTTTCCGGATTTGCTATGGTACAAACCTTATTGATTATCATGCGAAAAGTTTCCAATCTTGAACATTATATTACTCGACTTCATATTGAAAATATGAACAAAGTAATATTGGTAACCGGTGGTATAGTTATGGTTGCTTATTTATCAGAATTCTTTGTAGGATGGTATTCAGGGAGCTCTTATGAAGACTTTACTTATTTATCTATAGGTGCTGCAACAGGCCCTTATTGGTGGGCATTTTGGGCATTGATATTATGTAATGGAGTATTCCCTCAATTGTTATGGATCAAAAAATTAAGAACAAACTTTACAGTATCCTTTATCATGTCAATAATCATTAATATTGGTATGTGGTTTGAAAGATTTGATATAATCGTAATAAATTTAAGTAGAGGTCATTTACCTTCTACTTGGACTCAGTTTGAGCCTACATTTGTAGATATAGGTATATATATTGGTACTATAGGATTTTTCTTTGTATTGTTTTTATTATATGCCAGAACTTTCCCTGTTGTAGCACAGGCTGAAGTAAAATCAATATTAAAATCATCTGGTGACGGATATAAAAGAGCAAGAGATAATAAATAAAAAAATACAATTTTTTATAATTGATAAAATAAAATAAAAATGAGTAATAAAGTAATTCAAGCAATGTATGATGATGACGATGTGCTTTTAAAAGCTGTGAAACAAACTCGTGAAGCTAATCATCAAATTGAAGAAGTATATACTCCTTTTCCTGTGCATGGTCTAGAAAAGGCCATGGGATTAAAAGGAACTCGTATTGCTATCACATCCTTTATATATGGTGTGATAGGTTTCAGTTTTTCTATTTGGATGTTAAATTATATGATGATTGTAGATTGGCCACAAAATATTGGGGGTAAACCAAGTTTTAGTTTTGCCGAAAATATGCCTGCTTTTGTACCCATTATGTTTGAGATGACAGTTTTTTTTGCTGCCCACTTAATGGTGATCACTTTTTATATGAGAAGTAAGATATGGCCATTTCAAACAGCTAGTAATCCTGACCCTAGAACGACAGATGATAAATTTGTAATGGAAGTTTCTATGGATGACAATGAAGATCAACTTTCAGATTTTTTAAAACAAACTGGAGCAATTGAATTAAAAGTAACTGAAAAATAATAATATTAGTATTTAAAAATTAGCTCAGCAATATATCAAAGCAATGAAGAATTTTATAAAAATAACTTACTTTTTAGTACTTGTAATTGTTTTTACTTCGTGTAACGAAAGTAATACAAAAAGAAAAGTACAATATATGTCTGATACCGATATGTATGATGCGGTGCCTTATGAAACCTATTCAAAGAATCCTGTTTTTAAAAATGGTATTTCAGCACAACTTCCTGTAGAAGGAACCATTGCCAGAGGTGATGTTGTGTATGACTATCCTGATAATGAAGCTGGTTATCAAATGGCAAAAGATTCATTGAAATCTCCAATTCAAATAACTGATAAAAATCTTGCAAGAGGAAAAGAAATGTACACAATATTTTGTGCAATTTGTCATGGAGATACAGGAAATGGCCAAGGTACATTAGTAATAAATGAAAAATTCTTAGGTGTACCTAACTATAAAGATAGAGAAATAACAGAAGGTAGTACCTACCATGTAATTATGTATGGTAGAAATTTGATGGGATCACATGCATCACAATTAACCAACACAGAACGTTGGCAAGTTGTTCAATATGTTGAAAGTTTAAGAGCTGAGTTGCTAAAATAAAATTTAAAGAATAAATAAAAAGTAAAATATCTAGAAAAATGTACACATTTTCAAGCAAATTAAAAACGTTTTCTTTAGTATTAATGATATTGGGGGCTTTAGGTATTGGATATGGTTTTTTTACCGCACCAAAAACAACAGATGATGTTAAAGAAATGATTCATCATGCTGAAGAAGCTCATGAAACTGATAATCATGAAGCTACTGCTCAAGTTAGTGCTGAAGAAGAACAAAGCCATTTGGAACACGCTTTACATCAAGCACAAAACAGGCCATGGACAGCTTTTTTTATACCTGCATTTTTCTTTTTGATGATAGCAGTGATTGTATTGGTTTTTTATGCAATTCAATGGGCAGCTCAAGCAGGATGGTCTATTGTACTTTTTAGAGTAATGGAGGCTATTACTGCTTATATTTTACCAGGTTCTATATTACTCTTTATTTTTATATTAGCTTCAGGCCTACATTTTAATCATATGTATGTTTGGATGGATGCAGCAGATGATGAGATCATACAAGGTAAAGCATGGTGGCTAAATACTTCCGGATGGATGATAAGGAGCTTTATTTATTTGTTCGCCTATAATTTTTTCAGATGGATATTGCGAAAAAATTCTGTTGCTTTAGATGAGAATAGCGATGTTACTATTTATAAAAAGAATTTTAGATTTGCAGTGATCTTTATTGTGATCTTTGCAATTTTTGAATTATTTATGTCATTTGACTGGCTCATGTCATTAGATCCTCACTGGTATAGTCAATTATACTCTTTCTATGTATTTGCAAGTGTGATGGTTTCCGGTATAACTGTAATAGCTTTGATTGCGATTTATTTAAGAAACAGAGGATTCTTACCATTTGTAAATGACAGTCATTTACATGATCTGGCTAAGTATATGTTTGGTTTTAGTATTTTTTGGGCATATTTTTTCTTTGATCAATTTATGTTACAATGGTATGCAAATATCCCTGAAGAAACTGCATATTTCTTACCAAGATTGTTAGGCTCTTATCAACCTATCTTTATCGGAATGATCATTTTGAATTTTGTTTTTCCATTTTTGATTTTAATGGATAGCGACTTTAAACGTACACCTTGGTTTATAATAACTGCCGGGCTTCTAATTTTAGTAGGTCATTATATGGATATTTTTCAATTAATATCACCTGCAACAGTAGGAGACCATTGGAGTTTTGGAATTCCTGAAATTGCTTCTTTGGCATTTTTCTTTGGACTTTTCATATTTGTAGTTTTTACATCTTTAAGCAAAGTACCTCTGCACGCAAAAGGAAATCCATTTATGAAAGAAAGCGAGATTTATCATTATTAATATGATTTTATTGTAAAGTACAGTATCTATAATCTTTTTAAGATATTAAAAATTCACTAAATAATCTTTAGTGAATTTTTTTTGTGACAAAAACATGATAAATGTCATGAAATTATATTTCTTTTGTTATATTTGTCACATAACTTTTCTACTACTAACTATTTATTTATTGATGAAGGCACTTTTTTTTATTTTAACCTTTATTGTTATTGCAACCGCAATCTGGCAATTTTTTAAAATTTTAGGTTTAACAAAAAAAGAACAGATTTCTACTGAAAATGAAAATAACATTAACGGTTGGTTAATGTTAGGCTTAGGCGGTTTTATTTACAGCTTAATGCTTTATTCAATGTATCAGGGCAAAATTGTTCTATTGCCTAAATTATCAGCCTCTACAGAAGGTGAACACATTGATAGATTGTTCATGATTACCATGACACTTATTTTTATTGTTCAGTTTATAACGCAATTTTTAATCTATTTTTTCACATTCAAATATCGCGGTGTTAAAGGAAGAAAAGCAACTTTTTATGCTGATAGTCATAAACTTGAAATGTGGTGGACAGTTACCCCAACTGTAGTATTAGCCGGTTTGATCTTTTATGGATTATGGACCTGGAATAACATAATGGATGTCTCAGACGCAGAGAACCCTTTGGTGATTGAAGTTTATGCCAAACAATTTCAATGGGAAGCACGTTATGCCGGAAATGATAATCAATTAGGTATGGCAAATGTTAGAAATATTAAAGGAATGAATACAATGGGTGTAGATATGACCGATAAGAATGCCATTGATGATGTACCGGTTCGTGAATTACATTTGCCTAAAGGAAGAAAAGTAATTTTTAAATTCAGATCGCAAGATGTTATGCATTCTGCATATATGCCTCACTTTAGAGCTCAAATGAATTGTGTGCCTGGTATGGTAACTTCTTTTGGATTTACACCTTCTGTTACAACCCTTGAAATGCGTGAAAATGAAGATACTAAAGAAAAGTTTGAAGCGATTAACGTATTGAGAGAGGAAAAAGGTGAAGATCCTGTTGAATTTGATTATATATTATTGTGTAATAAAATATGTGGTTCATCACATTATAGTATGCAAATGAAAATAATTGTTGAAGAAGAAGCCGAATTTAATCAATGGTTAAAACAGCAGAAAACATTAGCTCAGGTAATTCAATAATCAAAATACTACTAACTAAAAAGATCAATAAAAAATGTCTGATCATCATAAAGAAACATTTATAACCAAATATATCTTCAGTCAGGATCATAAGATGATAGCAAAACAATACCTTATAACAGGTATGTTTATGGGTGTGATTGGCGTATTTATGTCGTTGTTGTTTCGTTTACAATTGGCTTATCCTGAGCAACAGTTTACAATTATTGAAGCTTTTTTAGGCAAAGGAGGAGAGGGTGGTCAAATGACTCCTGATATGTATATGGGTTTGGTAACAATACATGGAACTATTATGGTGTTTTTTGTATTAACTGCAGGACTTAGCGGAACTTTTAGCAACCTATTAATTCCTTTACAAATTGGAGCACGCGATATGGCTTCAGGGTTTTTAAATATGATTTCTTACTGGTTATTTTTTATATCGAGTTTGATCATGTTTCTATCAATATTTGTACATACAGGTATGGCTTCAGCTGGCTGGACAATTTATCCTCCGCTTAGTGCATTACCGCAGGCAATGCCGGGTTCTGGATTAGGAATGACCTTATGGTTAACTTCAATGGCAATTTTTATAGCTTCATCACTTTTAGGTTCATTAAATTATATTGTAACGGTATTAAATTTACGAACAAAGGGTATGAAAATGACCCGTTTACCATTAACTATTTGGGCTTTTTTTGTTACGGCTATAATTGGAGTAGTTTCTTTTCCGGTTTTATTATCGGCTGCATTATTGTTATTATTTGATAGAAGTTTAGGAACGTCATTTTTTTTGTCGGATATATTTATTCAGGGAGAAGTATTGCATTATCAAGGAGGCTCGCCCATATTATTTGAACATTTATTCTGGTTTTTAGGCCATCCGGAAGTTTATATTATTTTATTACCTGCTTTGGGAATAACCTCTGAAGTGATTTCAACAAATTCACGTAAACCAATTTTTGGTTATCGTGCTATGATTGGGTCAATTTTAGCAATTGCATTTTTATCAACAATTGTTTGGGGACATCATATGTTCGTTACCGGGATGAATCCGTTCTTAGGTTCAGTTTTCACATTTACAACACTTTTAATCGCTATTCCTTCGGCTGTAAAATCCTTTAATTATATCACAACTTTGTGGAAAGGTAATCTTCAGCTAAATCCTGCCATGTTATTTTCAATAGGTATGGTATCTACTTTTATTACCGGAGGTTTAACAGGTTTAATTTTAGGAGACAGTGCACTAGATATTAATGTTCATGATACTTTATTTGTGGTTGCTCACTTTCATTTGGTAATGGGAATTTCTGCCCTTTTCGGGATGTTTGCCGGAGTATATCATTGGTTTCCTAAGATGTATGGTAAAATGATGAATAAACATATGGGTTATTTACATTTTTGGATTACTGCAATCTCTGCTTATGGTGTATTTTTTCCAATGCACTTCTTAGGATTGGCAGGTTTACCGCGACGTTATTATAGCAATACAGCTTTTCCAATTTTTGATGATTTATTACATATAAATAAGGTTATGACATTTTTTGCCATAATTGGTGGTGCTGCCCAGTTGATATTCTTAGCTAATTTCTTTTTTAGTATCTATAAAGGACAAAAAGCTAAGCGAAATCCATGGAAAGGAAATACTTTAGAGTGGACAACACCTGTTGGACATCTACATGGAAACTGGCCTGGTGAGATACCCGAAGTTCATCGTTGGGCATATGATTATAGTAAAGTAGATGATAATGGTGATCTGTGGGGGGGTAAAGATTTCACACCGCAAACGGTTCCTATCAGGGCTGGAGAAGAAGAATTTTAAAAGACTACTAATAATAAAAATCAGTTTTTTTAACCTCAATTTTCATTGAGGTTTTTTTTATTTACTTTATATTTGGCTTCAATCTATAGGTTATGCTTAAAAAGACCCTTAAAATCCTTATTGTTATTATTGTAATTCTTGCTGTTGGAAGCTGGTTGTTTATCCAAAAAAATAAACCAACTTATGATGGAAACCTTCAAATTAATAACTTACAAGAAAGTGTTACTGTATATTATGATGAAATAGGTGTACCTCATATTTATGCTCAAAATCAGCAAGATGCTTATGTAGCATTGGGTTATGTTCATGCACAAGATAGGTTATGGCAAATGGAATTGTTGCGAAGAATTTCTCCGGGAAGATTATCAGAGATTTTTGGTAAAGATCTCATTAAAACAGATAAATTCTTTAAAGGTTTAGGTATTGATCATGCATCTAAAAGTGAAATTAAAAGATTAGATACTACATCACAATATTATAAACTAACTGTTGCTTATTTAAACGGTATTAATCAATTTATTGAAAATGGTACAACACCTATTGAATTCAGATTGATTGGAATTGAAAAGGAAAAATATACCATAAATGATATTTTTAATGTATTTGGTTATATGAGTTTTGGATTTGCTATGGCACACAAAACCGATCCATTATTGACAAATTTTAAAAATAAACTGGGTTCAGCCTATTTGCAGGATCTGGGAATAATAATTGATATCCCAGAACGGGATGCGGAACCAGATGATGCCGACCCCTCCCCCGGCCAGGATGGCGCCCGTCGCCACCATGCCGGCCAGCTTCGCCGGCGGGGACAGCTCGCGGATGTCGTCGAGCAGGCCGACCCCGTAGGCGACCGTCGCTCCGGCCAGGATCGTCAGCGGCTCGGTCGCGTCGGCGAACACCGGCTCGAACAACCCGGTCAGCCAGGCCACGGCGAAGGCGACGACGAACCCGATGTACATGGCCCCACCACCGAGGGTCGGGGTCGGCCGCTCGTGGAGCCGCCTGGCATCGGGCTCGACGATGAGCCCGAACCGCTTCGACAGGTGATCGAACGCGGGAACGGCGGCCAGGGTCACGGCCGCGGCGACGCCGGCGATGAGCAGGTAGGAGTCGACGCTTGGTCTCACGCCGGCCCCGAGTCGGTTGTGTTGAGGAGACGCATGGAACCGGGACACCCGCGCATGGCATCAGGCGGTGATCCCCCGATCACCGTGGAACCACGGCAACGAAACTACTCCCTCCAGCCGGCCGAGCGGGGGAGCCTCCCGGCTCAGTGCCTCGGGCTGCCCGCAGCCCGGGTAGGGAGCGAAGGGGGCGCAGAGCTCCCGCACCCGCTGGCGGACGGCGGCGATCACATCGGGGTCGTTCCGCCCCCGCAGGGTGTCGGCCATCAGCAGTCCGATCTGGGCCATCTCGGCCTCCCTCATCCCCTGGGTCGTGACGCCCGGGGTCCCGAGCCGGATGCCGGAGGTGACGAACCGCGAGCGGGGATCATCGGGGATGGCGTTCCGGTTGAGCGTGATCCCGGCCTCGTCCAGGATGACCTGGGCCTCCTTGCCGGTGAGGTCCTCGTCGAACGGCCGCAGATCGACGAGCAGGAGGTGGTTGTCGGTACCCCCCGAGACCAGGCGGAAACCCTGGTCGGCGAGGGTGGCGGCCAGGGCCGAGGCGTTGGCCACGATCTGGGCGGCGTAGGTCTTGAACTCGTCGCTCGCCGCCTCGGCGAAGGCCAGCGCCTTGGCCGCGATGGCGTGCTCCTGGGGGCCTCCCTGCTGACCGGGGAACACCGCCTTGTCGATGGTTGCGGCCAGCTCCTCGGTGCTGAGGATGCAGCCGCCCCGGGGCCCGCGAAGGGTCTTGTGGGTCGTGAAGGTCACCACGTCGGAGAACGGGGTGGGGTTCGGGTGGACCCCGCCGACGATCAGCCCGGCGATGTGGGCGGCGTCGAACAGGAGGAGGGCCCCGACGTCATCGGCAATCTGGCGGAACGGCTCGGGGTCGATGATCCGCGAGTAGGCGGTGGCCCCGGTCACGATCAGCTTCGGCCGGTGCTCGGCGGCCAGCGCCGCCACCTGGTCCATGTCGATCCGCTCGTCGCTGCCGGTCAGGCCGTAGCCGACGAAGTCGTACAGGAGGCCCGAGGCGTTGACCGGGGAGCCGTGGGTGAGGTGACCACCGTGGTCCAGACGGAGGCCGAGGACGGTGTCACCCGGGTCGAGCAGAGCCTGGTACGCGGCCATGTTGGCGTTGGCCCCCGAGTGGGGCTGGACGTTGGCATGGTCGGCCCCGAAGAGCTGACGCACCCGCTGGCGGGCCAGCTCCTCGACCTCGTCGACGATCTGGTTGCCACCGTAGTAGCGGCGGCCGGGGTACCCCTCGGAGTACTTGTTCGTGAACACCGAGCCGGTCACGGCCATGACGGCCGGAGACGCGAAGTTCTCCGAGGCGACGAGCTGGATCGAGGTGTTCTGACGCTCGGTCTCGGCCGCCGTCAGGCGGTAGACGTCGTCGTCGGACACGGATGGCCAGGGCACGGGGGGTCTCCTTGGTCTACTGGCGCGGGTGGAGGTCGGGCACGGGCTCAGCCCCCGGTCTCGAGCTTCATGATCTTCTCGACCCGACCTCGGTGACGACCTCCCTCGAAGCCGGAGGCGAGGAACGCATCGACCGCGTCGACGGCGACGGCGGCACCGGTGAGGCGTTGGCCCAGGCACACCACGTTGGCGTCGTTGTGCTGGCGGGCCAGCCGGGCGGAGGTCGAGTCGGTGACGGTGGCCGCCCGCACACCGTCGATCTTGTTGGCAGCGATGGCGACA
>JBDLIB010000074.1:0-14435 GCA_039715085.1 Bacteroidota bacterium
TTTCTTACAGACATACCAACAAAAGATACTTCAATTGTACCTTTGGTACTTTTTACATTAAGAGAAAATCTTCCTTCAAAATCGGTACTTGTACCGTTATTGGTTCCTTTTTCAATAATGTTTACACCCGGTAAAGGCCCGGTTTCATCCTGCACAATACCTTCTATGGTTTGTGCAAATAAAGATGTCGTACCTAAAAACAGAACGACAAACATTAGGGGAAATAATTTTTTCATTATAATTTTATTTGAGTTAATAATCGAGTTAAAACTACGATTTTTTAACTAAAATCAAAATTATTTAAAAGTTAAGTTTTTAAGAACTTGTTAACAGTATTTTAACCCTTTTTAACTAAAAATTTATTTGCCAATTCTTTTCCAAGTTCTACCCCAAATTGATCAAAGCTGTAGATATTCCATATTACACCTTGTACGAAAGTTTTGTGCTCGTACATGGCAATTAAAGCACCTAAGTTTTTAGGAGTCAATCTTTTGATCAAAATAGCATTGGAAGGCCTGTTTCCTTCAAAAACCTTAAACGGAAGTAATTGATTTATCTTATCGGTATTTCCCTGCACTTTCATGTCCAAATGCACTTCTTCTGCGGTTTTACCGGCATAAAGAGCTTCTGCCTGGGCATAAAAATTTGCCATCAATTTTTGGTGATGATCTGTATTCCCATACAATGATTCTTCAAAACCAATAAAATCTACCGGAATCAATTTTGTTCCCTGGTGAACCAATTGCATAAATGCGTGTTGCACATTAGTACCTGTATTTCCCCAAATAATATTACCGGTCTGGTAGGTCAGTTTATTACCATCACGGTCAACAGATTTTCCATTACTTTCCATAGACAGTTGCTGTAGGAACGGAGCTAACTTTTCTAAATACTGTGTGTAAGGAATTACAACTTCAGAATCTGTATTAAAGAAATTATTGTACCAGATAGTCAATAATGCTAAAGTTACCGGCAAGTTTTTATCAAAAGAAGTGTTTTTAAAATGCTCATCCATATCAAAGGCACCTTTCAATAAGGTGTCAAAATTTTCAAAGCCAACAGCCAGACTGATCGATAATCCAACCGCACTCCAAAGCGAATACCTGCCACCTACCCAATCCCACATAGGAAAAATATTATCACCGGCAATTCCAAAATCTTTAACTTTTTCCAAATTAGTAGAAACCGCAACAAAATTGTATTGGATATCATTTTCGGAAGCAGTCTTCAAAAACCATTTTTTAATGGTCTCCGCATTAGTCAGGGTTTCCTGGGTTGTAAAAGTTTTTGAAACGATTACGAACAGGGTTGTTTCCGGATCTAAATTCTTTATCACTTCATTTACATGATCTCCATCTATATTTGAAACAAAATGAGTATTTAAGTGATTTTTATAAAATTGTAATGATTCCACCACCATTCTCGGACCAAGATCTGAACCGCCAATACCAATATTCACCACATCGGTAAAAACCTTACCTGTATAACCTTTAAACTCACCAGTAACAACACTATTTGTAAATTCATTAATTTTTTGAAGTGTTTGTTTTACTTCAGGCATTACATCTTCTCCATCAACAATTACAGGATTATCATTCTGATTTCTTAAAGCTGTGTGTAATACAGCTCTATTCTCAGTTTCATTGATCTTATCTCCTGAAAAATATTTTTCGATTGCATCTTTTAACTCAGATTCATTTGCTAATTCGAGTAAGTATTTTAAAGTTTCTTCTGTAATTCTGTTTTTAGAAAAATCAATTGAAAAATCATCAAAATTCAGTGTAAAATCCTCTTTTCTCTTATTATCTTTTTGGAAAAGTGATTTCATATGAACATCTTTAATTTGTTCAAAATGATCTTCTAAATTTTTCCAGGATTTTGTTGTTGTTGGGTTAATATTCTTTAAAGACATAAGAAATATTTTATATGGTTTGTTTTAATTTTAAGATTTGCAAATTTAAGGATAAATTTAGCATTCCATCTTAAATTGAATACTCTTTTAACGATAACGATTTCGAATGGAAAAACTCAAAGCCAATCATTCCATCATTTCATCATTAGAACATTGAGAATCAAGAATCAAGAGACAATTATCAAGAAGAATAATGTTTCTTTGTTGAATCGTTTATCGTTTAAATCATTTCCTTGTGTTCGTTGCGAAAAACTTAGCGAACCTTGCGGTTAAATATGAAGAATGTTAATCCCTAAACAGTGACAGGTATAATTTTAAAAAATATCTGACTTCAGTTCAATATCAAGTTTTGAATCAGGGCTTGACTAATAAATTTACTTTTCAGCGAAAGTATCTTTTAAATATTTAGCAGGAACCTTATCCAAACTATCTTTTAAAGGTGCGATAAATGTAAGATAATCTTCTTTTAATGATTCTTTTATCGGTGCTGCTGAAGGTAATTTTTGCTTAAACGGATCTACTTGTTTCCCATTTTTCCAAAAACGATAACAAACATGTGGCCCTGTAGTATTTCCTGTCATTCCAATCCACCCTATCACATCGCCTTGTTTTACGTAATCACCTTTTTTAACGGCACGTTTTTTCATGTGTAAATATTGGGTTGTGTAAGTTGCATTGTGTTTTATTTTAACATAATTACCGTTCCCTCCTCTGTAAGCAGAAGCAATTACAGTACCATTTGCTGTAGCCATTATGGGAGTACCAATCGGTGCAGCAAAATCAGTTCCTTTATGTGGCCTGATACTATTTCCATATAACTTTATCCTCCTGTTTAAATTATATCTCGATGAAATTCTGCTAAATTTTAAGGGTGCTTTTAAAAATTTCCTGCGAAGCGTTTTTGCCTTTTCATCATAATAATCGTTTATGTTCTTTACCGAGTCTGTTACAAAATTAAATGCATACAAAGGTTGGTTTTTATGTTCAAAATAAGCTGCACTAATATTGCCTACACCAACCGGAATTGTATCATTGATGAATTTTTCCTCGTAGATCAATTTAAATTTATCTCCTTTTTGCAGGTGAAAAAAGTCGATCGTCCAGGCGTAAATATCACTCATTTCATGTGCCAGAATATAATTAAGCCCTTGATCCTCTATAGCTTGGGATAATGAGGATTCAATAATTCCGGAAGCTGTTTTTGTAACGGTTTTTACTTCTTTTCTTCCGAATTTTGCCTGAATGGTATCTGTAAAATCAACTATCAGAAATTCTACTTTATTTGGTTGATAAATAAAAACCTGCGCCAGTTCTGTAGAATCATTTTTTGCCAGAATGGTATATGGCTTTCCTGCTCTTAATTTCCTAATATCAAAAGTATCACGAGCTTCTTCAGCAATTTTATAAATAGTTGGATATTCAATGTGGTGACGATCTAATATTTCACCAAAACTTTCGCCATTTTTTATCGTATCTTTAACAACCCTGTAGTTATTGAGTATATACCCAAATTCTTCAATTATCTCCGGTTTGGTTTCTACAACCTCTTCTTCTTCCTGAAAATTTTCAACATCTCCCTTTTTGCAAGAAACAAATACAGAAAAAAAGATTGAAAATAATAATATCTTTTTAATCAACTTCTTTAAATTTTACAGTAATTATCAATCCTGTTTTAACAAGCCACAAAATTAATTATTTTAATAAAATTTAACGTTATAAATTAGTTAAAAATTGGAATGAGATTCTGAGAATTCGTTTGCCAAACCTTTATATTCAATTAATTCCGCTTTGATCGAACCAACTAAAACAGATGCTTTTATTTTTACCGGTATTTTATTCTTATCATCGGTCAACCATATGGTAACTCCTTCCTTTTCATCAAAAATTCTACCTGTTTCAACCTGAGGTTTCAAAACTATTGTCTTTATCTTTCCAAAATTTGTATTAATGACCTCTCTGCCTTTAAAACGCAGTTTGATATCATTTACTGAGTCATCATAGAATAATTTTAAAGTAAAAACATCCCCATCATTAAAATTGTCAAAATTAATACTCCTTAAATAATACAAAGAAGAAAGCATGTCGTGGACATCTTTTTGTGTAGAAAATGTTCTTTTGGTATTCCGTTTATGATCTTTTACTATCGCCCGGTTTTTTGTATGATTAAAAAAAATCTCTTTATTCTTGGTATGCCCCCCTTCATCAACTCTCCTTATAAAATGATAAGGTTGGAAAGTATATTTATCAAAAAAAGTTTGATAATTGTCTTCTACATGAAAAAAGAAATCGGTCATCCCGGTTGACCAGCCATTGCCATTTACATGAATTAATTTTCTGTTATTTTTTTTAAGCTCATTAACTTCGAAAGTTGCAAATCCGGCAGAAATAAAACCATAACTTAAATCCATTTTTAAGAATTCTCCATGTTTAAAAGGGATGGTATGGTTTTGAGAAAAACCAAGGAATGAAATAAAAAATAACAGGAAAATTATTTTTCTCATGTTCGTTTCATATTTATTATCATAAAAAAATTATTCTAAAATATAAAATAGATTTATCATTCCAAAAATAATTTATTTAAACCAAAAAAAAAACTTCTATTAAAAAGAACAATTTCCTTTAATAGAAGTTTAAAAGTAGTGGTTTTTATTAAATTAAACCCTTTTAAAAATAATCCTCATGGTTATATCACCTTCTTCTTCATCAAAAGAAAAAGTATCATTTTCAAAAGTTACTTCTTCTAAAGATGTTTCGCCATCAATAGTAATTTCGTAAATATTACTACCTTTATTGATCCAGGTTCCATCGATCATCTCATCTAATACACATTCACCTTCTGTATTTTCTACAAATTCTTCAGCAGTCATAATGCCATCAGACATAAATTCCATAACACCTTGTGCCTCACATTCTAAATTATCAACAGGAAGTAGAACACCACCTATTTCTAATTGATATAACTTCCATTTCCCCACAATCAAATCTTGGTCTTTGTCTGGAGAATCGTCATCTCCACAAGAACTTAGGCTTATAGATGACGCTACGATAACGATAAATAATAAAAACTTTTTCATAACAAATATTTAGTTAAACATAAAGTTTTAACGCCAGTTTTAAAGTAATATTTTATTTCCTTTAAAAAATATTTAAAATTTAAATCAGACATTAACTAAACCACTATGGACTGCAAGTCCATAGGTATTGTTACGAATAAAATTCGTTTAGAGTAAGTACCAAAAACCTAAAATCACCTTGTAAAATTCCCTATTCCCTCATTCAACCATGCTAAATACTCCTCAATATCAGGATTATAGGCAGTATGTTCATTTAAATTATTACCATTATGATCTAATAAAACATAATATGGCTGGGCATTTGCGTGGTATTTTTTTATTTGAAAATCACTCCATTTATTACCGATGGTTTTGATCTTTTTACCCGTAGTTTCCGAAGTATATTGCTCACTTTCGGGTAAAGGCCTTTTATCATCTACATGTAAGGAAATCAATACGATTTTACTTTTTAATATTTGAAGTATAGCCGGATCTGACCATACTTTTGATTCCATCTTTCTACAATTCACACAAGCCCAGCCCGTAAAATCCAATAAAACCGGTTTATCGATCTTTTTGGCATAAGCCATCCCTTTTTCATAATCATAAAACGAAATAATATCATGAGGCCCCAGATGGGCACCTTCAGGAAGTTCTTCTGCAGATGATGCTACTCCACCTCCTCCTGTTTTCGTATAACCAACTCCGTATGGTGCTTCGCTATAATGCATTGGTGGCGGGAAACCACTAATAAGTTTTAAAGGTGCTCCCCAAAGTCCGGGAATTAAATAAATGGTAAAAGCCAAAACCAATAATCCCAAGCTCAGTCTTCCTACAGAAATGTGATCTAAATCTGAATCGTGTGGTAATTTGATCTTCCCAAAAAGATACAATGCCAATACTCCAAAAATCGTGATCCAGATTGCTAAAAACACTTCTCTTTCCAGCCAGTGTGCTTGTAAAACAAGGTCTGCATTTGAAAGAAATTTGAATGCTAAAGCGAGTTCTAAGAATCCAAGGACAACCTTTACCGTATTTAACCAACCACCGGATTTTGGCAAAGAATTCAACCATCCCGGAAAAGCGGCAAACAATGCAAATGGCAAAGCTATAGCTAATGAAAATCCGAACATGCTAATTACAGGTGCAATTCCGCCTTGAGCGGCAGCTGCAACCAATGCTGTCCCTACAATCGGCCCGGTACAGGAAAAGGAAACAATTGCCAATGCCAAAGCCATAAAAAAGATTCCTATCAATCCTCCTCTATCTGCTTGAGAATCTACTTTTGTTCCCCAGGAACTTGGTAAAGTAATTTCAAAAGCTCCCAAAAACGATACTGCAAAAACAACTAATAAGAGGAAGAAAATAATATTAAACCAAACATTAGTGGAGAGCGCATTAAGTGAGTCGGCACCGAAAATTGCTGTGATAACAGTTCCTAATAAAACATATAGAACCACGATGGAAATTCCGTAGATAACAGCATTTCTTATTCCAACTGCTTTGTTCTTGCTTTGTTTGGTAAAAAAGCTCACGGTCATAGGTATCATCGGGAAAACACATGGAGTTAACAAGGCTGCAAATCCGGCGAAAAAGCTAAGGATAAATAATGTCCATAAACTTTTGTTTTTAGTTGCTGGCTTTTGGTTGTCGGTTTGTTGTTCACTCTTTATTGTTTTGGCTTGTGAGGTTGAGGTTTCCGATTTCTCGGAAATGACATTCGTATTTTGAAAGAAACTTTTATCTTCTGACTTCTCCCCTATCGTTTCTACAGGCAGACTTTCGACTTTTGACTTTTGACCTTTGACTTCAAAAGCAAGATCTATTTCGGTAGGAGGCAAACAGTTCGTATCGTCGCAAACCATAAATTCTACAATACCGTTAACAGTAGATCTCTCTTTGTTTAATACTTTTATTCTCTGTTTAAAAACCGCATTGTTTTCAAAATATTTGATATCCATCTGGAAAACTTCATCAAAAGATTTGTGACCTTCGCCCTCAATTGTTTTTCCAATTAATTGATAATCTTCCGATTTTTCAAAAGAAAATGAAGTTGGAATCGGCCCATCTTCGGGTATGGTTTGCGAATACAAATGCCAACCTTCTTCAATATTTGCTGTAATAATTAGATCAATTTCTTCTTCAGATATACTTTCAATAGATGTTTTCCACTTTACAGGGTCATGTATTTGAGCGTTAACCTGTGAAGTAAATATTAAAAAAAGTGTTAGAATTTGAATAAATTTCTTCATTATATAATTTCGATTTTTAAAATATTTTTTGTTTTATCGGTAATTTTAAACCTGTCATCGGGTCTTTTCCCAATTACCCAAACGATTTCATTTTCAGAACAAAGCAACCAAATATTTTCTTTTTCTATGAGCGAAAGTTTTTCGTCTTTAAAATATTTGCTCAATTTTTTCTTTCCTTGTAATCCGATGGGGTAAAAATAGTCTCCTTTTTCCCATTTTCTAACATGTAAAGGATATTTTAACAAATCTTTATCTACGAAAACATTTTTTTTATCCGGTTTCCTGTAATCTCCAACCTCTTCCTTATCAATTTCCTCTATCATCATTTTACCTGCCGGCGAGTTTTGGATTTTGAACAGATCGGATTCGTCTTTAATTTCGATATTCTCCAAACGAACTTCTCCCCCATTTACCCTGCCTAAGATTAAAAATTCTCTGTCTTTAAGCAAACGATGCGTTTTAGAAAACACCTGTTTCCCTGTCTGAGCATTGAGCAGGTCGGCAACATCATCCCATTCGTTAAAGCCGTATTTCTTTAATAGTTCATATAAATAAGCTTTGGGGTTATTCAGGTCATTGATCTTATCAATATCAAAACGAATAATCTCTCCTTCTTCTTTTCTAACAGTTTTTTGAATATCATCAATCCGGTCATCTACGATCTGCCCGGCTCCCTGAAGATGAGATATAGTATTTGAAAAGGAATCCAATAATCCCGGATTTAATACTTTTAAAACTGGGATCACGTCATGTCTAAGCTTATTTCTAAGATATTTCGTTTCGGCATTACTGGCATCCTCCCGCCAAACCAAATGATTTATTTTTGCATAATCCTCAATTTCAGCACGCGAAAAGGACAAAAGCGGCCGGATAATCTTTTCATTTATTTCAGGAATCCCTGTTAAGCCTTCTAATCCAGTCCCACGGGTAAAATTGATCAGGAAAGTTTCAAGATTATCATCGGCATTGTGTGCCGTAGCGATATAATCAAATTGATTTTCAACCCTTAGCTCTTCAAACCATTCATAACGGAGTTCCCGTGCGGCCATTTGAATGGAAATATTATTTTTTAAAGCGTATTCTTCTGTATCAAAACGAGTTACGAAAGATGGTGTTTCCCACTTTTGAGCTAAATCATTTACAAAAATTTCATCTTTATCGGAATCAATTCCGCGTAAGCGAAAATTACAATGAGCAAATGAAAGATCAAGATCTGATCTATAAAACAAATGACCTAATACAACACTGTCAATACCTCCCGAAATAGCCAGCAGAATTTTTTTACCCTTTAAAAAAGGAAACTGCTGATGTAAATGTTTTTGAAATTTTTGTAACAATCTCTAATTTTTTGAAAGCAAAGGTAATGTTTTCAAAGAATTAAAAACTTCTTGCTTTCCTAAATTAATATTACGGTGCTCTGCACCTTATCTCTATCTGGCTATAACTTTACTACAAATGTTTCGGTGCCCTGCACCTGGTAAAACTGTTCTTCCTATACTTTTATTATATAAGCATCAGAGCTGCATAATATCTGTAGAAATTCAATGAGTATAATTGATTTAGGTGCAGAGCACCGTAATATTAAAAGATAATTAAAGTAGAGTAAACAGGAATTAATTTTTAATATTTACCCTATTGAAATTTTTATGAAGAATAAAATAACAGACAACTAAAACCCTGCCAGAACAGAAAGTGAGAAGTTTCTTCCGGGAGCACTAATTCCCGATGCAAATTCCTTATAGTGACGATCAAAAATATTATCAACCGCAAAAAGAAGGTCTATGTTTTTGGTTACTTTGTATTTTGAAAAGAAATTTAACGTTTCCCACGAAGGCGAACCGTAATATTCATCTTTATCTTCTAAAAAAGGAGTTTCTTCTATATTATCAATTCCCTCAGGAATATTATAATCTTCTAATTTCTTTCTTCCGTTATAGACCAGATTTAAACCTGTTTCCAACCTGTTCTTTACATATGCAATCTCCATATTTCCAAAAACAGGGGGTATTGAAGAAAGTGGTTCGTTGGTATCATACGTTTTTCCCTTAGTATAAGTAACGGATGCCTTGGTTTTTAGCGTATTGGTTATATTTCCTTTAAATACAAAAGTTCCGCCTGTAACATAAGCTGCGCCTTTATTTACATTTGCAACCATATCATACGATTCTCCTTCCCACAAGATAGTTGAACTTCCGTTAAGGATAAAAGGATCCCTGTAAATATAGTTGTCGAGCAGGGTATAATAAACCGTAAAATTAAGCAAGTAGTTTTTTTCCTTAAAAAAACGTAAGATTCCAAACTCGGCATTATAGGCAAACTCAGGTTTTAGATCTACATTCGGCACAGTGACTTTTCCTCTCTTTTCTCTCACTTTACCAATATCATCGATATTAGGTGATCTGAATCCTGATGAGAATACCGAATTCAACTGCCATTTGTCACTTGGTTTATGTGCATACCCCAACGTTAATGTTACTGCGGTATTCTGTAGATGGATATCACTATCGGGCAAAGTTATAAAAGTATCATCAACCCACTTGGCATTTAAGTTTGTGTTTGTCAGCCTTATTCCGCTATTAAGCGTGGATTTTTTGGAAAGATCCTGTCTATAATCTAAATAAACTGCTGAACTCAAATAATCACTCCCGCCATCAGGATATCTTGTTTGAACCGGAAAAACACCTGAAATTCCAACAATATTATCTCCATTCACCTCTAAAACTTCACCTTTTGAGCTAGAATTCACTTTATTGTATGCCATCTCAAAGCCATAAGCCAGATTTCTGTTCACAGATTTTTTTAGAGGCACAAAGAAATCTGTGTTCAAGCTATATACTTTTACATTTTCAAAACCTGATGATCTGTCTAATTTTCCAAATTTTCTATCAATCCTCGATTCATCAATATCCTGATACGCCAAAGTAATGACTCCATTATCTAACCATTTTTCTTCAGGGTTTAAAAAGAGTTGTGTCGATAATAATAATCTTTTTTGAGGCCCATAATACCACTCTGCATATTTTAACACCCCTTCATCCATCTCGGCTAATTTATCGAACCTGGGAATTTCTGTTGAAGTACTATATTGCATATTAAATATCAACTCTGTCTTTTTATCCAATGGAACACATATCTTTTGCAAGAAATCATATTGCTTGTATCCTATGTTTTTTTGCTTTTCAGGATTGGGGTTCTCAACAGGATCAGGATTATAATAGTTATCGGAATTATCGGAATAAAAAAACTGTTTCCCCCAGTCATCAAAATTGTGCTTTCTGTTCTTACCCATTCTCAGATCACCAAAATCACTATAAGAAAACGAAGTAAATGTCGCCAGATTTTTTAGTTGTAATTCCACACCTCCATAAATTGTTCTTTCTTCATTTATCGTGCTAAACCTTGCCAAAAAATCTGTGTTAACTTGTGTTTTATCACTTGTATGAGGCTTTCGGGTATAATAGTGAATTACTCCACCCAAAGCATCTGAACCATAAATAACTGAAGATGGCCCAAAAATTACTTCTGTACGATCCAGAAGATTTGGAGAAACAGTAATAGCGTTTTGCAAATGCCCTCTCCTGTAAATTGCATTATTCATTCTAACTCCATCTACTACCAATAATACTTTGTTGGCTTCCATACCTCTCAAAACCGGACTACCACCTCCAAATTGCGTTCTTTGCACTTTAATCCCTGGTATGTCTGAAAGCATATCGGCTGAAGTCTGCGGACTTGTATTTTGAATATCTTTTGCAGAAAAAACTGCAACTTGCTCGGCAATCCTGGTTCTGCTTTCTGCGGTTTTTGTAGCAGACAGGAATACTTCGTTTAAGATCTCTGATTTATTCTGCAAATATATAACCCCATCTTTATTGGTAATTTGTTTTTTAAGGATTTCAACTTCCACATATGTTACATGGTTAAAAGTTAAAATATCCATAGTTGAGAAAACCGAAAGATCTGCAACTCCATTTTTATCAGAAAGTACCCGCAAACTGTTATCTTCATTTGAAATTGAAACATTTGAAACAGGAAGCCTCGAATCTTTATCAAAAATCGTACAACTTTGTGAAAATAAAACATGCCCGGAAAGGACAAGTAAAATCAGGAGTAAAAATCTCTTCATATTATCTGAATATCTCTTTTAAAATTTCCAAGGATTTTGGTCTTCTAAATCCGGGTAAATGCAATTCATAATAAACAATCAAACTTTCCAAAACAGATTGACGTGAATTTGCATTGAATTTTAATTGATGAATTACATCAAAATTTGTGCCGATTAACGATTTAAAAGAATTTAATTTTTCCCCTGAAATATAATCGAATTTTGGACTGATATCTGTAAAACACCCTTCCTGAAGATCAAAGAATTGCGCATCTTTGTTCTTAACTTCGGGGTAAAATCCCAAAAGCTTCGTTAAATTAAACATAAACAGCAAATGAAAATTTGCTGTTCTATCATGGGTATCCAACCATTGCAAAGCGGTTTCAAGGTATGAAAACAATGCAGGATCACTATCCTCTTCCTGTAAGGAATTCGCTAAAACTTCCGATAAGAAAATAGCTATGGTTTGTTTGTAAATATCTGTGGAAATGGTCTGGTACAAAAAAGAAATCCTTGCCTCTTTTATATAATTTAAATTGCCCTTATAATTGTGATTAGCTGTTAAATTTAATATGGTCAGAGGTTGAAAATATGCTGCATTTATCTTTTTACTTTTTGATTTTAAAACACCTTTCAGCAAATACGACTTTACTCCCACCAGCGTGTAGCACTTCACTATCAGATCGGCTTCTCCAAATTTAATGGAAGTTAATACAATTGCTTTGGTCTTTACCAGCATATTCAATAAATTGTTTAGAGTTTCGGGTTTGTTGTTACAGTTTACTCAATGCTTCAATGATTCAATGCTTCAATGCTTCAATGATTTAATGAGTTAATGCTAGAATAGAAAATTTTAACCTTTAACATTAAACTTTCAGACTTTAGACTTGAAAAACTTAATTAATTATCGCAATTTTAGTCATCGCAGTTTCCGATTTGTCGGGGCTTGTCAACAAAACAATATAAACTCCTGAGGCCACTTTACGGCCTGCCAGATTTGTTTTATTCCAAACTACTATTCCTCCATTGGAGTCTCCACCCTCTCTAACATTTGTTTCAAAAACCAGTCTTCCTGCCGTATCTAAAATTTTAACATTGGTGCCTCTGGGTAAATGTTCCTGTACACCATCTTTATTCTTTCTTCCGTCAATAGTTACTGTTTCGTTATCTTTTCTTACCGGATTCGGATATGCATACACTTCTGTTAAGGTTTCTCCAAATGGAGCAACATCACTTTTAAAAGCAACTATTCCTTTGTCAGTCGCAAAAAAAACTTTTCCGGTACTGTCATCAATAGAAATTTTAATGATCCTGTTGGAGGCTAAAGGAGAGTTATCTTTATTAAAATTATGCAAGGTTTCAGATCCCGAACTATTTGTATTTAAAAGCCCACCTGTATCGGTACCAAACCATTTGTTATCTGCACCGTCAATTGCAATTGTATTGATAGATTGATCGCCGAGTAACTTTTTTGGAATCCCTTCATCATCAATTATCACAGGCCTTGCATCATAGATATTTCCATCAAATATACCCGAAGCATTACTAAAAACTACCATCCCTTTTTTAGTTCCTATCCAAATTCTGTTATTTCTATCAACTGCCAAAGTTTTTACATTTAAATCCGGCAACGAACCCTTAGAAGTTTCTGTAACAAGTGCTCTTTGTCTGTTACCGTTTTCATTAAAAACCAACACCCCTTTCCCTCTGGACCCTATCCAAACACTACCAGTTTTATCAATAATCAATTCATATAATCCATAGGGAGGATTTGACGGAATTATAGAGCTCAAGCTGAATCCTCTCCAGTTTCCGTTAGTATCCATTTTTTTAAGTCTTTGGTCAACACCAATGTTTGCCACCCAAAAATTCCCCTGAGAGTCAAATGCTGAACCATTAATCCGAAAATTTCTGTAATCAGGTATTGATTCCAAACCACTGTTTGAATCGTCCCAAATAACAACAGGCATATCATCCTCAACTACCAAAATTCCGCTTTGCATAGAACTAAAATATACTTTGTTTTCATTTTCAGGATCAATAGTGATATAACTCAGGTCTATAGCAGGAAAATCAGGATCATATGGCATATTTACCCAAGATTCATCCAAACCATTAAAATGACTATATCCTTTTCTTAATCCGGATGGGGCAGTTACAGAATTATACCCTCCATACACAACCCAAAGCTGCTCATTTTGTGCTGTGATTGAAAAAACATCATTTGATGTGGGGCCTTTCGGATGGATCTCAACAAAATTATTATCGAAAAAGGTCCTTTTTAAAACTCCGTATTCTTTAGTCGCTAAATAGATATCCTCATTTTCAGCATAGGCAGTATGCAAGGTAAAATTAAATTCAGAAGTAGTGGGAGCCTGTAACCGTTCATTCAAATTTATATCCAGGATATATGCTTTATCAGAAGCAGAAATGCTTATAAAATCACCTGAAGACTTTAGGTTTATTATATTCTGAGAATAAATTTTCTTTTGTTCCAATTGACTTTGGGAAACAACTTCGTAAAGGATATTATCTTTTGAAGCATATAACTTTTCATTAAAAGTACTAATAGCCTCAAAATCTCCTGAAAAAATTCCTGCAGGCTGTAACCAATTATGGAAATCTACCAAAGCTGTGTTATTTATATCTGCCGAATAAATTCCGTTTTTTGTTGCAGCGTACACCCTATCCTTAAATATAACTGTTTGTTTTACAAATACTTCTGTTGATCCGGCACCAATAAAAAATGTATCTCCAAATTGCAGGTCTGCAAGATTATATTCTACAATTCCAAAAGGGGTTGACAAATATAGAATCCCGTTATTTTCACTAATATGGTTTACCTGCTTTAAACCCGAGATATCCAACCTCTCTATATCGTTTGCAATGGTTATATTCCCTTTATCATCAACAATTTCAATCAATCCGGATTCATACCCAACAACAAATTTATCAGTCGTTTCACTATAAAAAATAGCTGTAGAGGTTTTACCTGACAAACCGTGAACAGAAGAGAACTTTTCAATCTCATCGAAATTTTTATCATAAATAAAAACGGCATTATCAGCAACAGCGTAAATTTTATTATTGCTTACAACGAAATCTTTTACATT
>JBDLIB010000075.1:0-14402 GCA_039715085.1 Bacteroidota bacterium
CTTTAATGTTCCTGATTTTATTACCAGAAATTCATTTTATTTTGTGGACAGGATATTTAAAGGGGATCCGTTACATCTTCAAACAGGTATTACTTTTACTTATTTTAGTAAATATAATATGAACGCTTATAGTCCGTTATTGTCGGAATTTTATATACAAAACGATAAAGAATACGGCGGTTTTCCAATGTTCGATTTCTTTATTAATGCAGAAATCAGGAGAACCAGGTTTTATTTAAATTTTGAACATATTAATTCAGATCTTACCGGTTATAATTACTATTCGGCACCAAATTATCCATATAGGGATTTTATTGTAAGGTTTGGTCTGGTTTGGAATTTCTTTATTTAGTAAAACTCCTTTTTGGAGAATCCGGAAGATGAATTCAAAAAGCAAGTTGAACTAATCCCGCTTTTTTACGGGATAGGATGGTTAACATTTAAAGCCGACGACATTGCAGGACTTTCCGTATAAATATTTGACCTCTCCGGAGTCGAATATATTGTGTTCAAAAAATAAAAATTGAATTTTGTCATGAACACTGGTTAAATTTTTTAAAATTTAAGATTTATGCAAAAAGAGATCCAAATACAAGTTCAGCCCGAAATTGCTCAAAACGATGAGCAGCTAATGCGAATTGTTGCTAAAAAACTAAGTTTACCTTATGCTGATATAAACCATGTGGAGATCTTAAAGCGATCTATCGATGCCCGGAAGAGAAATATCAAGATAAATTTGCGGATCAGAGCTTTTGTACGAGAAGATTTTGAAGAAATTCCAATAGAATTACCCGATTTTAAAAATGTTGAGAATGCCCCAGAGGTAATTGTCATTGGTTCCGGCCCGGCCGGATTGTTTGCCGCGTTAAAATTAATTGAAAAGGGTGTAAAACCGATAGTCCTCGAAAGGGGTAAAAATGTGCAGGATAGAAGGAGAGATCTTGCTGCAATTACCAAATTACATACTGTTGACGCCGATTCTAATTACTGTTTTGGTGAGGGAGGAGCAGGAACCTATTCTGACGGAAAGCTATACACGCGTTCTAAGAAGAGAGGTGATGTAAATAAAATTCTTAAACTGCTGATCGCCCATGGAGCAGCAAAAGATATTGGTGTTAATGCACATCCACATATTGGAACAAATAAACTCCCTAAGATCATTCAAAATATTCGAAATACTATTTTTGAGTATGGTGGAGAGATTATTTTTGGCGCAAGAGTAACCGATATTTTGATCAAAAACAAGGAAGTTTCGGGTGTTAAGACCCAAAATGGAGATATTTTCAATGCTAAAAAGGTAGTATTGGCAACCGGTCATTCGGCAAGAGATATTTTTGAGTTATTGTACAGAAAAGGAATTGAGATTGAAGCAAAACCATTTGCTTTAGGAGTGAGAGTAGAGCATTCACAAAATTTGATAGACAGTATTCAGTATCATTGCGATATTAGGGGAGATTATTTGCCGCCGGCATCGTACGGAATCGTAAAGCAGGTTAGAGATCGCGGAGTATATTCGTTTTGTATGTGTCCGGGAGGTGTGATAGCACCTTGTGCAACCGCCCCCGGTGAAGTAGTAACTAACGGATGGTCACCTTCTAAAAGAGATCAGCCAACTTCAAATTCGGGAATTGTTGTTGAATTAGGTTTAAAAGATTTTGCTCCCTATCAAAGATTTGGCCCTTTAGCCGGAGTGGAATATCAAAAAAGAATTGAACAAACGGCATGGCATCTTGCAGGAGAAACACAAAGAGTTCCCGCGCAAAGATTGATTGATTTTACCAAAGGAAAATTATCACAAAACATTCCAAAAACATCGTATATTCCTGGTACAACTTCGGTGGAATTGGGAGAGGTTCTTCCAAAATATATTTATCAATCTTTACAGGAAGGATTTAAACAATTCGGTAAAAGTATGCGAGGTTATCTAACTAATGAAGCGGTTGTGCATGCTCCTGAATCCCGTACTTCTTCTCCGGTAAGAATTCCCAGAGATAAAAGAACCTTAGAGCATATTCAAATAAAAGGTTTATATCCTTGTGGAGAAGGAGCAGGATATGCCGGTGGAATCATATCTGCAGCTATCGATGGGGAAAAATGTGCAGAGCAGTGTGCAGAGGTTGTTAAAAGATAAACAACCGACTGAAGTCGGTGGAAATTGATATCAATTTCATCTGATTTTATTCGTGGAAAATTTTCAGCTTATAAATTGCCAATGGCTTCAGTCATGGATATAAAAAAAACTGTTTCAAAATAAATTGAAACAGTTTTAATTTTTTAGTGGTTGTATACGATAGATTATTCTGCGTGTAACCAAGCTTTTTTAGATAATAAAGCAGCTTCATCTTCTTCGTGATCTTCATCAGGAACACAACAGTCAACCGGACAAACAGAAGCACATTGAGGCTCATCATGGAAGCCTTTACATTCAGTACATTTGTCAGTAATGATAAAGTAGAATTCATCACTTAAAGCTTCGTTTTGCTCTTCTGCATCAACTTCTTCACTGTTACTTGGTAAAGTAATTGTTCCGCTTAAAGAAGTCTCATCAGCATAAGACCATTCGCTATCTGGTTCGTAAATCGCATTGTTTGGACATTCTGCAACACATGCATCACAGTTTATACATTCGTCGGTTATTTTAATAGCCATAATTTGTTGTTTTTTGGTTAAAAATTACTGTACAAATTTAACGAAATTAATCCCAATTGGAATATGATAAAACTAATTTAGAATAATTCCAAATAAGCTAAGATTCAATAGGATAAGAGGGTAACAAACGTTACATATAGAATTTATGTGATATAAATCATGTAATAGTAAAATTGACAAAAATATATTTGACCCCTAATTTTTATAGGTATTATAAAATCACTAATTTTACGCGAATTTTTAAAAATTTAAAATGACACTAGATAAAACAAAAACTACTGCTAAGAAAAAGGTAGAGCAGGTAAATGCAGTAGTTATCCGATTTGTTGGTGATTCCGGAGATGGAATGCAACTAACGGGTACACAATTTACGGATACTTCTGCCATGTTTGGGAATGATGTTGCAACCTTTCCAAATTATCCATCAGAAATTAGAGCACCTCAGGGAAGTCTGTACGGAGTTTCAGGATACCAGGTTCATATTGGAAGTGTCGAAGTAAGTACTCCCGGTGATGAACTGGATTTGTTGGTAGCAATGAATCCTGCCGGATTGAAGACAAATTTAAGATCGCTAAAAGCCGGTCATACTATTATTGTTGATTCTGATTCTTTTACTAAGAAGAATCTTCAAAAGGCAGAATATGAAACTAACCCATTGGAAGATGGAAGTTTAGATAATTACAGGGTTATTGAAGTTGCAATGACATCTTTGACAAGAGAAGCTTTAAAAGATCTCGGTCTGGATAATAAAAGTATTGTGCGAAGCAAAAATATGTTTGCTTTAGGTATGGTTTACTGGATGTATAACAGAGATATTAACCATACTTTAGATTTCTTTGCACAGAAATTTAAATTTAAACCAATTGTTGCCGAAGCAAATTCAAAAGTGATCAAAGCAGGATTTTTCTATGCGGAGACCTTAGAATTGATTCCAAATTCTTATGCAATAGCACCTTCTGCAATGCCAAAAGGTACTTATAGAATTGTAAATGGTAATACAGCAACAGCATGGGGCTTTTTAGCTGCAGCTGAAAAATCCGGTTTAGAGTTGTTTTTAGGATCTTATCCAATTACACCTGCAACCGATATTTTACACGAATTGGTAAAGCATAAACATTTTGGTGTAAAAGCTTTTCAGGCAGAAGATGAAATCGCCGGTGTAACTTCGACTATCGGAGCAGCATTTGCAGGAGATCTTGCGATCACTACAACTTCCGGACCAGGTTTAGCTTTAAAAGGTGAAGCAATTGGTTTGGCTATGATGACAGAATTACCAATGGTAATTGTAAATGTACAACGTGGAGGCCCTTCTACAGGATTACCAACCAAAACAGAACAATCAGATCTGTTACAGGCAATGTATGGTAGAAATGGTGAAAGCCCTGTGATTGTTATCGCAGCAAGTACCCCTGCAAATTGTTTTGATTACGCCTATGAAGCTTCAAAATTAGCGGTAGAGCATATGACCCCGGTAATTTTATTAACCGATGGTTATATTGCAAATGGTTCTGAGCCTTGGAAAGTAAAATCTATTTCTGAGATGGAAGAGATCAAACCAAGACTTATTAATGGTGATTCTGATGGATCCGGGCCATTCGATAGAGATAATGAAACTTTAGCACGTAATTGGGCTGTTCCGGGGACCCCTGGATTAGAACATCGTGTAGGTGGTTTAGAAAAGAACCAGGTTACAGGTAATGTTTCTCATGATCCTATGAATCATGAAGTGATGACAGATGTTAGAGCTGAGAAAGTGAAGCGTGTTGAAAATTATATTCCTGATCTGGCACCTGAATATGCAGAAGAAGGTGATTTACTTGTTGTTGGATGGGGTGGAACTTATGGAAGTTTACATTCGGCAGTAAGAGAATTGAATAAGCAGGGTCATAAGGTTGGACATGCACATTTCAATTATATCAATCCTATGCCAAAAAATACAGAGAAAATATTTTCAAAATACAAAAAGATCGTTGTTTGTGAATTAAACAAAGGACAGTTATCATTTGTGTTAAAAGGTAAGTTTAATAAATACGATTTCTTACAATATAATAAAGTGCAAGGTTTGCCATTTTCGGTAACCGATTTAAAAGCAAAATTTAAAACTCTATTAAAAGAAGATTAAAATGGGAGAAGTAGCAGTAAAACAATATACGTTCAAAGATTTTCAAAGTGATCAGGAAGTAAGATGGTGTCCGGGTTGTGATGATTATGTAATCTTAAGATCCATGTTAAAGGCACTTCCTGAAATGGAGGTTAAAAAAGAAGACGTTGTATTTATCTCAGGTATTGGGTGTTCTTCTCGTTTTCCATACTATGTAGATTCTTATGGTATGCATGGTATTCACGGTAGAGCAGCAGCAATTGCAAGTGGAGTGAAATTAGCCAACCCTGATTTAAGTGTTTGGGTAGCTACGGGTGACGGTGATGCAATGGCAATTGGGGGTAATCATTTTATTCACGTATTGAGACGTAATTTAGATTTAAATATCGTTTTGTTTAATAACGAAATTTACGGATTGACCAAAGGGCAATTTTCACCAACATCATTGTTGGGACAAAAAACTAAATCATCTCCTTTCGGAAATATTCAACCACCATTTCAACCCGGTGAGTTGGCAATTGGAGCTCGTGCAAGATATTTTGCAAGGATCGGAGGTAATACTCCAAAGGAAATGACCAAGCTTTTTGTAGAAGCTGAAAAGTTCAATGGAACTTCATTGATTGAGATCTTGCAAAACTGTGTGATATTTAATGATGGATGTTATACAAAATACACAGATAAAGATGTAAAAGACGATATGCAATTACACGTTGAGCACGGTAAACCAATGATCTTTGGTAAAAATAAAGACAAAGGTTTGGTGTTAGATGGTCTTTCATTAAAAGTTGTAACAATTGGTGAAGAGGGTGTTGAGGAAAAAGATATTCTGGTTCACGATGCAAAATGTGAAAATGAGGTAATGCATCATATGTTGATCAAATTAAGATTCCCTCTGGTTACGGGAGTTATTAGAAGTGTTGAAGAGGAAACTCTTGAAGAAAGAATGGCAGATCTTACAGAACAGGTAAAAGCCAAATCTAAGTTCTCAAAAGTAGACGATCTATTCTTCTCCGGAGAGACCTATGAAGTTAAATAAAAAAGCAATGAATATTTTTTAGAAAAGGATGATTTAAATCATCCTTTTCTTTTAGATTTCAAAATATTTTTGCAGACGAAAAAAAAGAATAGAAAAAATGGGCTACGAAGCAATTTTAGTATTTTTTATAGCAGGAGTTTTTCTTGTTGTTTTAGCGAACTTTTTATCAAATCTAGTTTCGCATAAATCAGATAATCCACAAAAGAAGGAGCCTTATGAATGTGGTGTGGAAACCATAGGTCCAACTTGGGTTCAGTTTAAAGTAGGGTATTATCTGTTTGCAATTCTATTTCTTTTATTTGATATAGAAGTTGCATTTTTAGTGCCATGGGCTGTGGTTTTTAAAGAAGTTGGAACAGTTGCATTGGTTGAAATTTTAATATTCTTATTTATTTTAGGATTAGGATTATTATATGCATGGAAAAAACGAGCATTAAGATGGGAGTAGAAAATAAAGTATCAGCAGAAGAATTACCAGGAAGAGTTATTCCTGCCGGTAACGGAGCAAATATAGTTGTTACCACTTTAGATAAAGTAATTAACTGGGGTCGATCAAATTCACTTTGGCCATTGTATTTTGGTACAAGTTGTTGTGCAATTGAAATGATGCAAACGGGAGCAGCTCGTCATGACTGGTCTCGATTTGGTTTTGAAGTTGCGCGTCCTTCACCTCGTCAGGCTGATTTAATTATCATTGCAGGAACGATTACAAATAAAATGGCACCGGTTTTACGTCGTCTTTACGATCAAATGGCCGAGCCAAAATATGTTTTGGCAATGGGAGCATGTGCAATTTCAGGAGGTCCGTTCTTCTATAATTCATATTCAGTTATTAAAGGAGCAGACCATGTTATTCCGGTTGATGTTTATGTGCCGGGTTGTCCTCCAAGACCGGAAGCGTTACTTGATGGAATGTTGTTATTGCAAGATAAGATCAGAAAAGAAAATCGATTAGCGAAAGTAAATCCTATCGACGGATTTGATGAAGGGGAAATTTAAGCGAAAAAGAAAAAGATTTAAGAAGAATAACGCACGTTAAACTTTGATTATGACAAACCAAGAAATTCAAAATATAGTATCGGGCTGGAGTGAAAACTTAGAATTTACAGAAGAAGGTTCTCAGTTTTTAAATGTTACCCTACCCAAAGAAGAATTACACAGTATTTGTGAGAAGTTAAAAGAAACACCAGAATTAGATTTTGATTACCTGTTTTGCGTTACCGGAATGGATTGGGGAAAAGAATTAGGTGTGATCTATCATTTAGAATCTATCGACAAAAAACACAACATTGTTGTAAAAGTTAAGAATGACGATAGAGAGAATCCTACACTTGATACCGTTTGTGATATATGGTCAACTGCCGAGTTTCACGAAATGGAAGTATATGATTTCTTCGGAATAAAATTTAACAATCATCCTAATTTAAAACGTTTGTTTTTAACACCTGATTGGGACGGATATCCATTGAGGAAGGATTATGTAGATGAAGCTAATATGGTAATTAAGTAACTAGAAACATGGAACAAGTAGTAAATAACAGTTTTAAAACCCAGGAATATTTTATCAATATGGGGCCGCAACACCCTGCAGCACATGGTGTATTGCGCTTGATTTTAACCATTGATGGTGAGATAATTAAGGATATTGATACAGATCTTGGATATATTCATCGCTCTATTGAGAAAATGTGTGAACGTGATAGTTACCAACAAATAGTTCACCTGACAGATAGAATGGATTATTTGTCTTCGCATATAAATAACGAAGCAGTTTGTCTGGCGGTTGAAAATGGATTGGAATTAGAAGTTACAGATAGAGTTAAAGTAATAAGAACTATTATAAGTGAGTTAACACGTTTGGCTTCTCATCAGTTGTGGTGGGGTGTAAATGGTATGGACTTAGGTGCTTTAACTACATATTTTTATGCTTTTAGAGATCGCGAGTTTATCAATGATATATTTGAAGAAACCTGTGGTGCGCGTTTAACAATGAATTATAATATTCCGGGAGGATTGATGTTTGATATTCATCCGAACTTTGTAAAAAGAGTGAAGGAATTTATTGCTCATTTTAAAACAAAATTACCGGAATATGACCGTTTATTAACCGGTAATGTAATTTTCCAAAAACGTACCAAAGGCATTGGTGTTTTAACAAGAGAAGATGCAATAGCTTTTGGAGCTTCGGGTCCGGTTGCAAGAGGATCTAATTTTGCCAGTGATGTTAGAAAACGCCATCCATATAGTGCTTATGACAGAGTGAATTTTGAAGAAGCATTATTTACCGAAGGTGATAACTTTGCTCGTTATAAAGTTAGAATTAAAGAGATGTGGGAATCCATGAATATTATCGAACAATTGATCGATAATATCCCGGAAGGAGATTTCCAAACAAAGACCAATACCGTAATTAAATTACCAAAAGGTGAATTCTACCAAAGAGTTGAAACCGCTCGTGGTGAACTAGGAGTATATATCAATAGTACAGGAACAAAAAATCCTTACAGGGTTAAATTCCGTTCACCGGGTCTTTCAAATCTTTCATTGCTAAAGCATATTTCAGTTGGAGCAAAAATTGGAGATTTAGTTGCTAATATGGCATCTATCGATTTGGTAATTCCTGATATTGATAGATAAACTTCCTGACAGGTTTTCAAAACCTGGCAGGTATGAATTAAAAAGTAAAATGTCTTAAGTCTTAAGAAAAAAATAATATCGATAAAAATATTGGATATTGAAAGTATACTCAATACTCAATACTAAGTACTAAATACTATGAATATAACATTATCTATTACAAAAACAATACACGAGTTTCTTTTTGGCCTGATGCCTGAAGGACTTGCAAGTGTTGTTGAATGGGTTTTAATTGCTGCGGTATATTTGGCTTTCTTCGCGCTGGCAGGTTTGTTGTTGGTGTGGATGGAACGTAGAATTGCAGCATTTTTTCAATTGCGTTTAGGTCCTAATAGAGTAGGCCCTTCGGGATTGTTTCAAACTATTGCAGATGCATTGAAATTAGTAACCAAAGAGCTGGTAGGAACAGATAGGGCTGATAAATTTTTATACAATTTAGCACCGTATTTTGTTATCGTTGCTGCTTTGGTGTCGTTATCAGTTTTACCATTTTCAGCAGAGTTTCAAGCTTTTGATATCAATGTTGGAGTTTTCTTTGTAATGGCGGTTTCTTCTATAGGAGTTATCGGAGTTTTACTTGGAGGATGGGCTTCAAACAATAAATATGCTTTAATTGGAGGTATGCGTAGTGGTTTGCAAACGGTAAGTTATGAATTATCTGTTGGTTTATCGATCCTAACCATGGTTTTATTGGCCGGATCTCTTCAAATTTCAGATATAGTTGAAGCACAACGCACAGGTGGTTGGTTTATCATACAAGGTCATATTCCGGCAATAATTGCTTTTATGATCTTTATGGTTGCAGGTACTGCCGAAACAAACCGTGCTCCTTTTGATTTGGTAGAAGCTGAATCAGAATTGGGTGCAGGTTTCCATACAGAATATTCGGGGATGAAATTTGCTTACTTCTTTTTAGCAGAATTCATCAATATGTTTATCGTTGCTGCAATTGCCGTAACCATATTCTTTGGAGGGTATTTATCACCATTCGGAATTACCGAATCCTTACCTTGGTTAGGTGTATTTTGGTTTATGATAAAAGTGTTGATTATTATCTTCTTGATGATGTGGTTCAGATGGACTTTCCCGCGTTTAAGGGTAGATCAATTATTGACATTGGAATGGAAATATTTGTTGCCATTAAACTTGATGAACATTGTTCTGATGGCGATAATAATTTGGTTGAATTGGACAATTTAATTTATAGAAGAAAATGAGTTACTTTTCAGATATATATAACGGAGTAAAAACTTTACTCACCGGAATGAGTGTTACGGGCAAGTACTTTGTTACTGCCCCAAAAACAATTATCACACAACAATATCCTGATAATAGAGATACATTAAAAATGTTCGATAAATTCAGAGGAGAAGTTGTAATGCCACACGATGAAAACAACGAACACCGTTGTACAGGTTGTCAAAAATGTGAGTTGGCTTGCCCTAACGGTTCTATTGAAATTGTTTGGGATAGAGTAGTTGATCCGGAAACGGGTAAAAAGAAAAAAGAAATTGACAAACATATTTACCATTTATCAATGTGTACTATGTGTGGTTTGTGTATTGAAGCCTGTCCTACGGATGCAATTAAGTGGGCGCAGAACTTCGAAAATTCGGTTTATGACCGTTCACAATTAACTAAGGTTTTAAATAAACCCGGATCTAAACTTAAAGCCGGAGTAGAAGAATAACATTATGGAAAGAGTTTTATTTTACATATTAGCTTTGATAATGATAGTATTTGCTGTCAAAGCGGTTTCGAGTAGAAAAATGTTACGATCGGTAATATATTTACTGTTTGTTTTAATGGGAATTGCAGGAATTTATTTCCTGGTTGACTATACTTTCCTGGCAGCGATCCAATTAGCAGTCTACGCTGGAGGTGTAATCGTATTGATAATTTTCTCGGTATTGTTGGTTCACCATATTGAATTAAGGTTGGATGTAGCTTCAAAGAGATCACAGATTTTAGCCGGAGTGCTAAGTGTTGTTGGAGCAGGCTTGACCTTATTTACCATCTGGACCTACAAATTTAATCCGGTTGAAAATTACAATGCTATTGATGTTGCTACTATAGGTAAAGGATTATTAAGCTATGGAGATGGAGGGTTTATTTTACCATTCGAAGTAATTTCTGTACTGTTAGTTGCAGTAATGATTGGTGCAATAGTAATTGCAAAAGGAAAAAGATTAGAACAATAAGCTTTAAACAGATTATATAATGATACAAGGAATTAGCATATACGAGATTTTAACTGTTACCACACTTTTATTTTTTATAGGTGTTTACGGTTTCCTTACTCGTAAAAATTTAATCACCATGTTGCTGTCAATTGAATTGATCTTAAATGCATCGGCCATCAATTTTGTTGTAATAAACAAATATTTGTTCCCTGATGCTTTACAAGGAGTCTACTTTTCAATTTTCATCATTGCGGTTGCTGCAGCAGAAGCCGCTTTAGCAATAGCGATAATAATCAATTTGTATAAACTGATTACCTCGGTGGAAGTAGAAGATACCGAAATTATGAAGTACTAAAAACAGGTAGTTTAAATTTTAAAATAAATACCAATTATGGATTTTACTTATACAATATTAATACCTTTAATTCCTTTAGCAGTTTTTCTTCTGTTAGGATTTAATTACGTTAAAATTAAACCGGCAGTTTCCGGTTGGATAGGCTCAGCAGGATTATTTTCTTCATTTGTACTATCATATTATACAGCTTACAAATACTTTTTTGAAGTTGGGAAAGTAGATGGTGTTTACCAGCAATTCGTTCACAAATGGAGATGGATGAGCTTTACCGATACACTTCAGATTGATATGGGTGTGATGATCGATCAGATCTCAGTAATGATGTTGGTAGTGGTTTCTACCATATCATTTATGGCTCACCTTTATTCAAGAGGATATATGAAAGGGGATCCGGGATATACCAGATTCTTCGCTTTCCTTTCCTTGTTTACATTTTCAATGATGGGGTTGGTTTTAGCAACTAACTTATTCCAGATCTATATTTTCTGGGAATTGGTAGGGGTTTCTTCTTTCTTATTGATCGGATTCTATTATACAAAACCTTCTGCAGTAGCAGCAGCAAAAAAAGCATTTATCGTTACTCGTTTTGCCGATCTTGGTTTCCTTATCGGAATCCTGATCATGGGATATTACGCAGGTACCTTTGATTTCTTAACATTAAATGATATTGACGGTCCTGTAATTAGTAATTGGGCTTCGACCTCATTTATGGGATTATCGGTATTTACTTTGGCGCTGATGTTGATCTTTATGGGTGGTGCAGGAAAATCTGCCATGTTCCCGTTACACATCTGGTTGCCGGATGCAATGGAAGGGCCAACACCGGTTTCAGCATTGATTCACGCTGCCACCATGGTTGTTGCAGGTGTTTTTCTAGTAGCAAGATTATTTCCGATGTACTTTTTTGTTGAAGATGGTTATGCCCTGAATTTAGTTATGTGGGTAGGAGCTATTTCATCACTATTTGCAGCAATAATCGCATTAACACAAAATGATATCAAACGAGTTCTGGCATTCTCAACTATGTCGCAAATTGGTTATATGATGTTGGCTTTAGGAGTATCAGGATATGACGGACATGATGGTTTGGGTTATATGGCTTCTATGTTCCACTTGTTTACGCATGCAATGTTTAAAGCCTTATTATTCTTAGGTGCCGGTTCTGTAATTCACGCAGTCCACAGCAACTATCTAAAAGATATGGGAGGATTAAGAAAGTATATGCCAATTACAAGTATTACTTTCCTAATCGCTGCTTTATCCATCTCAGGTTTCCCCGGATTTGCAGGATTCTTTAGTAAAGATGAAATCTTGGTAGCAGCCTTTGAACACAACAAAATTATATATGTCATTACTGTTATCGTTGCAGGTTTAACAGCTTTCTATATGTTTAGATTGTACTTCGGTATTTTCTGGGGGAAAGATAAAAAATATGAGCATGCGCCACATGAGTCTCCAATGTCGATGACAATTCCAATGATGTTCCTTGCATTTATGAGTATCGCAACAGGTTATATCCACTTTAGTGAATATGTAACAGCCGATAGAATGCCATTCGAAGCACATTTAAATTATCCCTTAGCGGCAATTGCTGTTTCAGTTGGATTATTAGGGATAATCTTAGCTTATGTTTTCTATAAAAAACCAACAAATTTACCGGATAAAGTTTCTAGTTCCTTTGGGAACTTATATAAATGGGCTTATGATAAATTTTATATTGATGAAATTTATATGTTCGTGACTAAAGAAATTATCTTCAAAAGAATTTCAGCACCTTTTGCGTGGTTTGACCGTCATATAGTGGATGGAGCAATGAACTTAATAGGTAACTCTACCGTATCAGCTTCCAAAGAAATTAAAGGAATGCAATCCGGTAAAGTTCAGGATTATGCCTTTGCATTTGTTGCAGGTGTAGTGATTTTAGCAATGATTTTTATTTATAACTGGATTATTTAATAAAGAAATGGATATACTAACTTTATTTGTAGTAGTACCGGTAATCACCTTGATAGCATTGGTGTTTACTAAAGATTTAAAACAGGCAAGAGTTGTTTCGGCAGCAGGGATGTTTGTACAATTTTTAATGTCGATCAACCTCGTATTTGCTTACTTTAAAGAAAGAAAAGTTAACGACGACATTATGGTCTTTATGAAAGACTATCTGTGGTTCGAACAATTTAATATTCATTATGCAATTGGAGTTGACGGTATTTCGGTGGCAATGCTTGTACTTACCTCAATAGTTGTATTGGCCGGAGTATTTATTTCATGGAAAATGGAGGATCTTCCAAAAGAGTTCTTTATCTCTTTGATCGTACTTGCGACAGGAGTATTTGGATTCTTTATTTCGGTTGATCTTTTCACAATGTTTGTGTTTTACGAAATAGCGGTGATCCCGATGTACTTATTGATCGGTATCTGGGGTTCAGGTCCGAAAGAATACTCGGCAATGAAATTAACTTTAATGTTGATGGGAGCTTCAGCTCTATTATTGGTAGGTTTATTAGGGATCTATTTCAATTCTGGAGCAGATGGAGGAGCTTTAACTTTTAATATTTTTGAAATTGCACAGGTAAATATTCCGCTTGAAGCGCAAAAATTATTCTTCCCGTTAACTTTTATAGGGTTTGCTGTGTTAGGAGCTATGTTCCCTTTCCATACCTGGTCACCCGATGGTCATGCATCAGCACCAACTGCGGTATCAATGTTACACGCAGGAGTGTTAATGAAACTTGGAGGTTACGGTGTGTTTAGAGTAGCAATGTATTTATTGCCCGAAGGAGCAATGGCATGGGATGAATTCTTTATTGTTCTGGCTGTAATTGGAGTATTTTACGGAGCCTTGGCTGCAGTAAAACAAACCGATCTGAAATATATTAATGCATATTCATCTGTGAGTCACTTAAGTATGGTGTTATTTGCATTATTGATGCTAAACAAAACATCATGGAATGGTGCAATTTTACAGTCATTATCTCACGGATTTATGACAGCACTTTTCTTTGCCTTGATCGGGATGATCTACGGTAGAACGCATACCAGAGATGTAACCAAAATGAGTGGTTTATTAAAAGTAATTCCATTTATTTCTGTAATGTACGTAATTGCAGGTTTAGCATCCTTAGGTTTACCGGGATTCAGTGGATTTATGGCAGAGATGCAGATATTCGTTGGTGGTTTCCAACATGAAGATATGTTCCGCAGAGTTGCTACGATCATTACAGTTTCCGCGATTGTTGTTACAGCTGTTTATATCTTGCGAGTTGTAGGTATGATGTTAATGGGGCCTATAACAAATGATGAGCATTTAGACTTACCAAGAGCAACCTGGTATGAAAGAGTAGGAGTGATCTTACTTTTAATTCCGATCACCTTTATGGGGATGACACCAATTTGGTTAAGTGATATGATTATGGAAAGTTTACAACCGTTTATTGCAAG
>JBDLIB010000076.1:0-14297 GCA_039715085.1 Bacteroidota bacterium
CTCATCGGATGACTTTAATATCTCCGGATATAGTCATCCGATGAGTTTTGGCACTTATAATTCAACCAATTCTCCGGGTTCAACGACTAGTTTCTTACCATGTACCTTTATTTCAACCGGTTTTGTATTTTCATTTGTAAATTTACAACCTTTATGATCTTTAAATACTTTTAAAGTACTTCCTCTATAATTGATCTTAAACGAATAAGATTTCCATTCTTTCGGAATTTGCGGAGCAAAGGTCAATTCATCATTAAAGTTACGCATTCCACCAAATCCCTGAACGATAGAAAGCCATGTTCCGGCCATACTTGTTATATGCAAACCTTCATGAACTTCGTGGTTGTAATCATCAAGATCTAATCTTGAAGTTCGTAAATACATTTCATAAGCTTTCTCCATCCTGTCAATTTTGGCAGCTAAAATAGAATGTACACATGGCGATAATGAAGATTCATGAACAGTTAAAGGTTCGTAGAAATCAAAATGATTTGTTATTTCCTCATCATTAAATTCATTCTCAAAGAAATAAATACCTTGCAGAACATCTGCTTGTTTGATGTATGGTGAACGTAAGATTCTGTCCCAGGACCATTTTTGGTTGATAGGCCTTTCAGACTTTGGTAACTCAGAGACAGGAATTAATTCTTTATCTAAAAAACCATCTTGCTGTAAATACACTTTTTCCTCTTCACTATAAGGGAAATACATTCTATCGGCAACTTCTTTCCATTGGTCCAGTTCCAACTGATTGATATTAACTTTTTTAACAATTCTATCAAAGTCATCACCGTATTTTTCTTTAAGAATGTCTAAATTTTCCAAGGTATATTCAATACACCATTTCGCTAGATAATTGGTGTAAAAATTATTATTTATGTTATTCTCATATTCATTTGGCCCGGTAACCCCCAGTATAACAAATTGATCTTTGGCTTTTGAGAATGTTGCTCTTTGATGCCAAAAACGAGAAATTGCAACCATTACTTCCATTCCAAATTCAGGGATATAGCTGTAGTCCCCGGTATAATTCACATAATTATAAATAGCATAGATCATTGCCCCGTTACGGTGAATTTCTTCGAAAGTAATTTCCCATTCATTATGACATTCCTCTCCGTTCATGGTTACCATCGGATAGAGTGCCGCTCCGTTTTTAAAACCTAATTTTTCGGCATTTTCTATAGCTCTGTCTAATTGATTGTAGCGGTAAACCAATAAGTTCTTAGCAACAGATTTGTCTTTTGTACTCATATAAAACGGAATACAATAAGCCTCGGTATCCCAATACGTACTACCTCCATATTTTTCACCGGTAAAACCTTTAGGGCCGATATTTAGTCTTGAATCTTCACCTGAATAAGTTTGGTTTAACTGGAAAATGTTAAAACGGATAGCTTGCTGTGCCTTTATATCTCCTTCAATTACGATATCTGCAGTTTCCCAAATCTTTGCCCAGGCATCTTTTTGTTTTTGTAATAGATCCTCAAAACCAATTACCCTGGCTTTTTGAATTGCTTTTTCACATTCAAAGATCAATTCTTCTTTAGGGTGGTTCATCGATTGTGTATAGCCACCATACTTATAGATAGTAAAAGTATCTCCTTGCTTGACTTCTGTTGTGTATTTAAATGCTATACTTTTTTCACTTCTTTCAACTTCTTTATCTAAGGCTATTTCATAATCATTTAAGGTAAAACACATTCGCATACCTGTGCTCACATGAAATTCGGTTTTTAGAGTTTTAGATAAAATGTAAGCTTCATTCTTTTCTTCTTCAATCTGCAATATTTCCCAAAAGAATTCATCGTAGTTGGAATCTTCATTAACAATTCCTGCATCTAAATATGGAATAAATTCTACTTCACCCGAAAAGTTAACTGGTGTAATACTGTATTTAATTGCACCTACTTCGTCAAAATCTAAACTTAAAAATCGGGTCGCATTCACTTTTATCTGATCTCCACTTGGTAATTCGGCAATGAATGAACGATATAAAACACCTTCTTTCATATTGAGTTCACGCTTAAATTCAGAGACTTTACATGTATTCAAATCTAAAGCTACTCCGTTGATATTCACGTTAATGCCAATCCAATTAGGGGCATTCAATACTTTTGCAAAATATTCCGGGTAACCGTTTTTCCACCAACCAACACGGGTTTTATCAGGGTAATAAACACCACCAACATAGCTCCCTTGAAAAGTTTCTCCGCTATAAGTTTCTTCAAAATTGGCACGTTGCCCCATAGCTCCGTTACCAATACTAAAAATACTTTCGGATGCTGTTATATTTTCTTTATGAAATCCCTCTTCTACAATCGACCATTCATTCGGGATGATATACTCTTTGTTCATAATTCTTATTTTTTAATGATTCCGCTTTCGCGGATAATTTTGCTGAATAATCAGCATTTAAGGATTTTAGGCAATCAAATCTTTTACAAATTTGATGGTTAGTTTTCCTGTATCAGCCAAAATAAAATCGGCTTCACTTAAGGTCTTTTTATCTCCAATACCCACAGATGTCATTCCGGCATTATTTGCTGCCTGTACACCTGCTGCTGCATCTTCGATAACAATAGAATCTTTGGGTTTTGCATTCAGTTTTTTAGCTGCAATGTTAAAAACTTCAGGATCCGGTTTCGCTTTAGAAACATCGTTCCCGTCAACTATAGCTGTAAACTTATCGAACAATCCCACTTTCTTTAGAATAAGGGGAGCATTTTTACTTGCAGAACCCAATGCGAATTTTATATTATTTTCTTCTAAATAGTTTAGTAAATCTTTTATTCCGGGTAAGATCTCATCTGAGGTCATCTTGTTGACATACTCCAGGTATTCGGTATTTTTTGAAACTAACAATTCTTGTTTTTTATCTTCAGATAATTCTACATTACCAATCTCCAACAGGATCTCTAATGATCTTACCCTGCTCACTCCTTTGAGGAGTTCGTTTTGTTCTTCGGTAAAGTCAAAGCCTAAATCATTTGCCAAATTTCTCCATGCTAAATAGTGATACTTTGCTGTATCCACTATTACTCCGTCCAAATCAAATATAAAAACCTTCATGTGTTTATTTTTTTAATTTTCAGTTAAAACAGTATCATCAACATCATCCACTTTTGATACTAATGCTGCCGCGATCAAAAAGGAAATTCCACTGATTACAAGTGCGAAAATCGGATTTCCACCATAAAGGTATTTCACTAGTGGCCCCCCTATTAATGCATTGATTATCTGTGGTATTACAATAAAGAAATTAAAAATCCCCATATAAACTCCCATTTTTCTTGGCGGAATTGATCCTGCTAAGATCGCATAAGGCATAGCCAAAATACTTGCCCAGGCAATTCCAATTCCAAGCATGGAAACGATCAGCCAATCTTCATTTGGTACAAAATACATGGAAAGAAGTCCGATACCACCAACAATTAATGAAAAAGTATGTGTTCTTTTGCGCCCAAGTTTTTTAGCAATAGCGGGTAAGAAAAAGGCATAAACAGCAGAAACTGCATTGTAAACCCCAAAAAGAATTCCAACCCAATCACCTGCATTTTGGTAGGTACTACTATGCGTATCATCTAAGGAAAGTCCATAAACATGATGTGCAATAGCCGGGGTTGTAAAAACCCACATACCAAATAACCCGAACCAGGAGAAAAATTGTACCCAGCTCAGTTGACGCATGGTTAAAGGCATATTCTTAAAATCGGTAAAAATATTCATTAAACCGGCTTCTTCTATTTCCTCTTCTTCTGCATCGCCATTTATTAAGGCCATTTCTTCAGGTGAATATTCTTTGGTAGTAAAAACAGTAATCAAAATACTGATTATTAAGACTACTGCCCCAATAAGAAAGGACAACATCAAACTTAAAGGAACTTTACCGGGTTCGGCAGTATTTGCGATACCAAACCAATTTGTCATTACATAAGGCAACCACGAACCGATAACAGCACCAATTCCGATTAAAACAGTTTGTACGCTAAAGCCCAAAGTTCTTTGATCACTTGGTAAAACATCTGCAACCAAAGCTCTGAATGGTTCCATGGCAATGTTGAACGAAGCATCCATGATCATTAACATACCGGCACCAACCCAAAGGGCAGGCATGAATGCTGTAAACATATCGGCATTTGGCATTAAAACCAAACCGAAAGATGCTAAAACAGCTCCTGTTAAGAAGAAGGGTCTTCTTCTTCCTAATTTGGTCCAGGTCCTGTCACTGTAATGACCAACTATAGGCTGTACGATCAATCCGGTTAACGGAGCAACGATCCAAAACCACGATAATTCGTGTACATCAGCACCAAAAATTTGTAATACCCTACTCGCATTGGCATTTTGCAAAGCAAAACCCATTTGGATTCCTAAAAACCCAAAACTTAAATTCCATATTTCCCAAAAACTGAGTCTTCTTTTCTCCACTTGTATAGAAATTTATTATAATCAAATTAGAAAAACTATAGTTCTAATCTGTTAAAATTCAAATAAATAAAATAAAATTTTAAGCAATGACTGATTGCTTAATTATGTGAAGTATAAAAAAATGGCAAGTGTGAAATGACTTTTAAAGTCACAACAAAGATATAAAAAAAATAAAAATGGGTGGAGAAATTTATATATAAAATTACGCAAACGTTATAGTTTTAGGGTTTTAAATGTAAGTTTTTTTATTTTTTGGAATTTGGTAACCCCCTCTGCCTTCGGGCATTTGACTACGTCGAATCTTCGATTTCCCCTAAATGGGAGAAAAAAGACTTTACTATAATTCTTCCAGTCCTCCTTTAGGGGGATTTAGGGGGTATTTTTTATTCTTTCCGCTTCAATTAATATTCTGTGTTTTACATACTGAACATTAGAAAATACTTCTTTATTATTAAATCTAAGAATCTCTACATCTTGAAATTTTAACATTTCATCTCTTTGTTTATCATATTCTTTTTGATCGATCTGATTATGATAACCACCATCAACTTCTATTATTAATTTCAATTCATGACAGTAAAAATCAGCGATATATTTTTGAATGGGGTGCTGTCTTCTGAATTTGTATCCATTCAATTTCTTCGATTTCAATTCATACCATAAAACCTTTTCTGCATTGGTCATATTTTTTCTATGAGCTTTTGCATTTGAGAAGTTTAAAGGTGTTGCACCTTTCCACATACTTTCGTTATGGTATGGATGATCTTTTTTCAATGGATAGATTATGGTATTGTTATAAATATATTTTTCACCCCTCTGTCCTGTTGCATTTGACTTCGTCGAATCTTCGATTTCCCTTAAATGGGAGAAAAAAAGTCATCTAAAAATTTGTTTTAAACTTTTCAGTCCTCCTTTAGGGGGATTTAGGGGGTGTTACTCCTTTGTAGATTCCCTCAAAATCAAATCGGTTTCAATAATTTCAGTTTTATACTGAATATCAGATTCTTGTGAATCTAATTCATCTAATAAAAGTTTTACAGCCTTTTCTCCCATGGCATAGCCATGTTGTGCTACTGTCGTTAAAGAAGGTGTTGAATATTGAGAAATTAACCCATCTGTAAAACCAATAACCGATACGTCTTCGGGAACATTTAACCCTTTATTTTTAGCTGTTTTCATTGCTACAGCAGCATAGATCTCATTTACAGCAAAAATTCCGTCAGGTGGATTTTTTTGATCAAATGCCTTTTTGATCTGCTCTTCAATATCTCCATATCTTTCACTTACCTTTACAATCAAATTATCGTCTATTGGTATATTACGGCTTTGAAGAGCTTTGATATAACCTTGTTTTCTTAAATCTCCTACAGTTACATAGTCCGGAGTAGTTAAAATGGCAATATTTTTACACCCTATATTCATCAGATGTTTGGTAGCCAAATAACCTCCATCTACATCATTTGTTATCACTTTATTGCAATATATCTCATTAATTACCCTGTCAAACATTACTAAAGGTATACCGTTACTTATCAGGTCTTTAAAATGTGAATACTCTTCTTTTTCTTCGGTTTCTTTAGCAACAGAAACGATAATGCCGTCCACAACTCCATTGGCAAGCATGTCCATGTTTAATACCTCTTTTTCATAGGATTCATTAGACATACAGATCATAACATTATAGCCTTTTTCATTGGCAACATGTTCAATTCCACTAATCACTGTTGTAAAAAAATGATGTACAATTTCAGGAATAATGATACCAATAGTCTTAGTTTTTTGGTTGCGAAGGTTTAGAGCCAGGCTATTTGGTCTATAGTGGTAATAATCTGCAAAAGCTTTTATCTTTTCCTTTAGCTCATTACTAATTTCATGACTGTCTTTTAAAGCTTTTGAAACTGTTGAAATAGAAACTTCAAATTCTTTGGAAATCTGTTTAAGAGTAATTTTTTTTTTCACCTGAAGAGAGAGTGTTTGATTTGTAGCTAAATTAAGAAAAAATTGCTAGAATATGTATCTCAATTAGAATAAAGCAGATATTTGTTTTTTAGTAAAAATTTGTAAAAATTTGAAAATAAGCTCTAAAATTTGAGATATCATCAAAAAATAATCAAAAAAAAATGCTTTACGAAAACGTTAGAGTGAAAAAAGTTATTAACACGAAAACGTTTTCGCAAGGTTTTCAATGATTTAGGTCAATGTTAAGTGTTTGTTAATTTTATACATTCACCGCGTGAAATATAAAAAAACGGCAAGTTTTTATTAAAAAATTAATGTTTAAAAATTTAAATTGATTTTATGAAACAAATAAGACATTTGATCCTTGGGATTTTCTTTTTAGTGCCTTTTTTAATGTCTGCACAAGATGTTATTGAAGGAACTGTAAAAGATGATACAGGGATGGGACTACCGGGTGTTACCGTATTGGTAAAAGGTACAGATACCGGAACAGCAACAGACTTTGATGGAAATTATTCGATCAAAGCAAAAAAAGGAGATGAGCTTCTTTTTACTTTTGTTGGTATGACGACTATCAGTCGTGTTGTAGGTGACAACAATGTTATTGATGTTACAATGGTTGAAGAGGCAAATACTCTTGAAGAAGTAGTATTGATCGGTTATGGTCAAACAACAAAAAAGGATGCGACAGGTGCTGTTGAACAAGTTACAACAGATGAATTTAACACAGGTTCGATTCAATCACCGGAGCAGTTAATAACCGGTAAAACAGCAGGTGTAAATGTTGTACCTCCAGGTGGTGAACCAGGAAAGGGTGCTACAATCAAAATTAGAGGTGGTGTTTCTTCATTAGGAGGATCAAATAGCCCCTTAGTAGTTATTGATGGAGTTCCTGTTGATCAGGATGGTCCGGCTTTAAACTCTGTTAATCCAAACGATATTGAGAGTTTTAACATTTTAAAAGATGCGTCGGCAACTGCAATTTATGGTTCTAGAGCAACCAATGGTGTGATTTTGATTACAACTAAATCTGGTAAGATGAACCAGGATATGAAAATTAGCTTTGACAGTAATTTTTCATTTGGAAACCGTATCAATGAAACAGACGTTTTATCAACTGAAGAATTTAAAACTGCAGTATTTGGTTTAGGAAATGAAGATGCAATCTCAAAATTAGGTATTGAAGATACAGATTGGCAGGATGCAATTTACCAGACTTCTTTTGGTACAGATAATACTTTTACTGTATCTGAAGGTTTTGATAATACTTCTTATCGTTTATCTTTTGGATATACTTATCAGGAAGGGATCTTAAAAACATCTGAATTCAATCGTAAAAATATCTCCTTAAATGTACGTCAAAACTTATTTGACAATGATTTAAAAATGGATTTCAATATACGTGGTTCTTTTATAGGAGATGATTTTGCTGATACTGGAGCAATTGGTGCAGCAGCACAATTTGACCCTACACAACCTATTCATAGTGGTAGTGATCTATATGGAGGTTTTTGGGAATGGTTAGATGACAAAGGAGAACCTCTTCCATTAGCTCCACGTAATCCTGTTGGTTTATTGAAGCAAAATAAAAATCATGCTGCAACACGAAGATTTTTAGGAAATGCAAAATTTGTATATAATGTTCCTTTCTTAGAAGGCTTAAAATTAAATGCAAACTTCGGTTTTGACTATGCTGATGTTAAAGGAAAAACTTTTGCTTCAGCAGAATCAGCACGAGGGTTTTTAAATAATCAGACTGATATTCAGGGAACTTACGGTAGTGTAAAAAGAAATACTTTAGCCGATATTTATTTGAATTATGCAAATACATTCAATGATGTACATAAAGTTGAAGTGATGTTAGGTCATTCTTTTCAGGATTTTTACAGAGAAGATGCCAATTGGGGTATAGATGCTAACGGAGCCGTTACGGATACTTTTGATGCTACAACAAATGCTTTATTATCCTATTTGGCTCGTTTTAATTATACTTATGACAGCCGTTATTTATTTACCGCTACATACAGACGTGATGGTTCTTCCAGATTCCATCCGGATAACAGATGGGCTGATTTCTTTTCAGGTGCTGTTGCATGGAATATTGCAGAGGAAGCATTTTTAGAAGATAGTGAAACCCTATCTACATTAAAATTAAGAGCCGGTTACGGTGAAACAGGTCAACAGGAAATTGGTAACGATTTTGCTTATTTACCTGTTTATACACCGGGTGGTGATCAAGTAAGATATCAATTTGGGGATTTCTTCTATTATACAACTCGTCCTTCTGGATATGATTCAGAAATTAAATGGGAAGAATCTGCTACATGGAATATTGGTCTAGACTACGGATTCTTTATGGATAGAGTTACTGGTTCTCTTGAATATTTCCAAAGAGAATCATCTGATATTTTACAGGATGTTAACCTTCCTGCAGGATCTAATTTAACGAATGTTTTATGGTCAAATATTGGGGATTTAGAAAGTAGTGGTATTGAATTTTCTATCAATGCAGATATTATTCAGGAAGAAGATTTTACATGGAATGTTGGATTTAATGCAACTTATTTAGAAAATGAAATTACTAAACTAAACCTTGTTGATGATCCAAATTCTCCAGGTACTGCAACTGGTGGTATTAGCGGAGGTGTTGGTAATATGATCCAAACAAATAAAGTAGGTGAAGCACAGAGATCATTCTTGGTGTATAAACAAGTATATGACAATGCTGGAAATCCTTTAGAAGGTGTGTATGCAGATCTTAATGAGGATGGAGTTATCAACGATCAGGACAAATACATCTATAACAGTCCTAACCCTGATTATCTATTTGGTCTTTCTTCTTATATGAATTGGAGAAACTGGGATCTTAATTTTGTAATGAGAGCAAGTTTAGGAAATTATGCTTATAACAATGTTGCTTCAAATATTGGTAATGAGTTTGCTTTATATACCTTAAATACTACAAGAAATATTCATAGCTCTTATTTAGATACTAATTTTGTCAACCAACAATTCTGGTCAGATTATTATATAGAAGAGGCTTCTTTCTTAAAAATGGATAATATTACTTTGGGTTATAAATTCAATGATCTTAAAGACGGTGATGTAGGTTTAAGAATTTACTCTACTGTACAAAATGTATTTACGGTTACCGATTATGATGGATTAGATCCGGAAATTGATGGAGGAATCGATAATAATTTCTATCCAAGGCCAAGAACTTTCTTGGTAGGATTTAATCTTAACTTTTAAAAATATTAAAAGATGAAAGTATTTAATAAAAATATAAAATTTGGTTTAAGCATTATTGCTATAATGTTTGCCTTGACTTTCACCTCTTGTGAAAGTGAATTAGACAAAGAGCCGATAACTGATCTTACAGAATCTCAAGTATTTGATGATCCTGCATCTTATAAGGCGTTTTTGGCAAGAATTTATGCCGGATTTGCAGTAAGTGGTCAGGAAGGTCCTGCAGGTAAGCCTGATATTCAGGGGATTGATGAAGGTTTTTCTAATTATATGCGTCAGTTCTGGAAACACCAGGAATTAACAACTGATGAAGCGATCATTGCATGGAAAGATGGTACTATTCACGATCTTCATAATCATGTTTGGACTCCTTCTAATGAGTTTATCAGAGCAATGTATGACCGTATCTATTACCAGATTGGTGTAGCAAATCAATTCTTAAGAGAAACTACCGATGCTAAATTAGATGGCAGAGGAGTAGATGCTACTTTAAAAGGTGATATTCAGGTATTCAGAGCAGAAGTTCGTTTTTTAAGAGCTTTATCATACTGGCATGCGATCGATTTCTTTGGTGATATTCCATTTGTAACAGAAGAAGATAACGTTGGGAAAGATCTACCAACCCAAAAATCACGATCAGAAGTATTTAATTATATTGAATCAGAATTATTGGCTGTAGAAAGTACATTACCATCTGCACGTGCAAATGAACTGGGCAGAGCTGATCAGGCAGCTGTACAAATGTTATTGGCAAAACTATATATGAATGCAGAAGTGTATACAGGTACTGCAAGAAATACAGATGCGATGACCTATATCAGTAAAGTAATTAATGGAGGATATTCTTTACATTCAAATTACAGACAATTATTCTTAGCGGATAACGATATCAATGGTTCTCAGAATGAAACTATTTTCTCTATTCGTTTTGACGGATTAAATACAGTTGGTTATAGTGGAACTACTTTCTTAACACACGCTGCAGTTGGTGGAACTATGGATCCTGCTGAATTTGGAATTAACGGAGGTTGGTTTGGTATCAGAACAACTAAAAATTTCGTAGCATTATTTGATGCTGATATGGATGGTTTGAATAGTTCCTTAGGAAGTTTAACAAACTGGGGATTAGTAGGAAGTGCCTCTGCAAATGGTTGGGATGGTCCTGATATGGAAATGTATCAAACTGCACCTAACCAATATGCAATTTATGCTGAATTGGCAGCTGGTGAGATAAAATTCAGATTTGATGAAGATTGGGGTCAAAATTATGGCGATAGTGGTGCTGATGGTACTTTAGAATCAGGAGGTGATAATATTGCCATTGCTACAGAAGGTGTTTATTTTATCACGATGGATCTTGATAACTTAACATATAGTATTTCTCAATTTGAAGGTGATCAAAGAGCTCAATTCCATACCGAAGAACAAACATTAGAGATCGCAGATCCATTTAATTTTGGTGATGGATATGCTGTTGCAAAATGGAGAAATGTGGATGTTGATGGAAATCCTGGAAAAGATGCTACAGGAAACTTTGTAGATATCGATTTTCCAATGTTTCGTTTGGCAGATGCTTATTTGATGTATGCTGAAGCGCACTTGCGTGGAGGTGGTGGAGATGCTGCAACAGCAGTAAACTATATCAATGAGTTAAGAGAAAGAGCTAATGGTAATTCAGGAGCAAATATCTCATCAGGAGATCTAAGTTTAGATTTTATTTTAGATGAAAGATCCAGAGAATTACATTGGGAAGGACACCGTAGAACTGACTTGATTCGTTTTGGTCAATTCTCTGATCAGGGAGTATGGCCATGGAAAGGTGGTATAATGGAAGGTAAAGCTACAGAAAGTTATAGAGATATCTATCCTATTCCATCTACAGATATGATTGCGAATCCTAATTTAACTCAAAATCCGGGTTACTAATTTCTTTAAAAGATTTAATCATGAAAAAATATATAAATAAAATATTCATATTACTTGCAATTTCTGTTTTTCTTGGATCTTGCGATGATGTGGAATTAACAGAAATGAATTCTAATGCTACTACGGTGGCTTCGTTATCCTCTAGTGATATTGTTTTAGATAAAGCAAATATCGGACAGGATGCATTAACTGTAACTTGGACAGAACCTGATTATGGTTTTAATGCTGCAGCAAGTTATGAAGTGTTATTTGATCTGGCCGGAGGTGACTTTAGTGCTGCTCAAGCTGTTTCTGGAGGAGATAACTTTTCTGTAACTCTTGAGACAGAGCAGTTAAATAAAATTTTAACTAATCTTGGTGTTGAAGCAGACAATGCAACAGACATTGAAGTTAAAGTAAAAGCTACATTATCTAGTAGTACACAAGTTAATTCAGAAGCTCAACCTCTAGTTGCAACTACTTATGCAGATGCATTGGATCTTTCAACACCTTGGGGTATTGTAGGTTCTGCTTATAATGACTGGGGTGCATTTCCTGATGCTCCTTTCTATAAACAACCTGATAATCCGGATGTTTTAGTTGCATACGTAACCTTAATGGCTGGGGAATGGAAAATTAGAAAAGATAATGACTGGGGTCTTAATTATGGTGATGATGGAGCAGATGGTACTTTAGATCAGGATGGTGCAAATATTGTAAACGATGTAGCCGGTACTTATAAAGTTGAGTTTGATGAAAAGAATCTTACTTATACTATTGAAATATATACCTGGGGCTTAGTTGGTAGTGCAACTCCAAATTCTTGGGATGGGCCTGATATGCAATTATCTTATGATCCATGTTCTGACACCTGGAGAGCACAGGTAAAATTAGAAGAAGGTGAATTAAAGATTCGTTTAAACAATGATTGGGGTACTAATTATGGAGACACCGGAATGGATGGAGCCTTAGATGACGGAGGTGATAACATTGCTGTTACTTTTGGTTATTACGAAATCATAGTTGATTTTAATGATCTAACTTATACTTTAGAAAAAACTGATATATGGGGTGTAGTTGGTTCTGGATATAATAACTGGGGTGAAACACCAGATTTTGTTTTCACAAAGGATTATTGTCAAGAAGGAGTTTACCACGCCAATAATATTACACTTTTAGATGGTGAGATCAAATTCCGTACAAACAGTGACTGGGGTCTTAACTATGGAGATACAGGTTTAGATGGTGTTTTAGATGAAGGTGGTGATAATATTCCTAGTACAGCAGGAGTCTATGATATCACTATGGATTTATCTAATCCTAGTTCACCAACTTATACAATGACTGCGAAGTAATTAATTTTGAGTTAATTAAAAAGGCTGTTGCAAAACAGCCTTTTTTTTACTATTTTATTCTCATTAGAAATATTTCCAAAACTCTCTTGATCCTTAACTTTTTTAAGAAAATTACAATGAAACAAAAACTACTCTATTTATTACTATTTTTACCTTTTATTCTTATCTCTCAGGTTACAACATCTCCTGCAGTTCCTACTGCTAATGATGAAATTACAGTAACTTTAACTACAACAGGAACCGGTTTAGACGGTTATACCGGTGATATCTATGCACATACCGGTGTTACCTACGATGGAACCCGTTGGCAAAATGTTATTGAATCATGGGGTAATAATTCAACACAACCTAAGCTAACCAAAATTAACACTACAACTTACGAATTAAAGATAACACCAAATGTTTTTACTTACTATGGTGTTTCAACAAGTAAAACAATTACAGAACTATGTTTTGTCTTCCGATCTGCTGATGGTTCCAAGAAAAATGGAGATGATATCTTCATAAAACTTTACGAAGCAGGACTGAATATTGTTTTGACAAATCCATCCAAAAACAATGAAGTTTACAATTTGAATGACAATATTACGCTATCTGCTGAATCTTCATCAAGTGCTGATCTGGAGCTATTTGTAAATGGAGGTAGTCAGAAAACAGCATCTTCAACTCAAAACATTTCTTCTGCTTATACTTTTACTTCAACAGGTAGTCATACTATAAAAGCCGAAGCAAAATTGGGTGCTGATACTGCCAGCGATGAAAAAATTGTTTATGTAAAAACTACAACCCAAAATGCAACCTTACCTGCAGGTGTAAAAGATGGATTTAATGATAACGGTAATGGAACGGTTACTTTTGTTCTAACTGCACCTAATAAAACCGATACTTTTGTAATTGGTGACTTTAACGACTGGAGTTTGCACCAGGATTACCAGATGAAAAAGGATGGAGATAAGTTTTGGGTAACGGTTTCAGGTTTGGATGCCAATACAGAATACGCCTATCAGTATGTCATTGATTATGAAATCAAGGTTGCAGATCCTTATGCAACAAAAATTTTAGACCCTAATAACGATAAATATATTCCAAGTGAAACATATGCCAATATAAAAGCTTATCCAACAGATCTTACTACAGGGAATGTCTCTACATTCAAAATAAATGAAGATTCTTTTAACTGGACAGTAAGTGGTTTTACACCACCAAATAAGGAGAATTTAATTGTCTATGAATTACTTTTAAGAGATTTTGAAGTAGTAAATTCCAGTGATATTGGTGATCTGAAAAGGGCTATGACACATCTTGATTATCTTGAAGATCTTGGTGTGAACGCAATCGAATTGATGCCGGTAAATGAATTTGAAGGAAATGACAGTTGGGGCTATAACCCTTCTTTTC
>JBDLIB010000077.1:0-14247 GCA_039715085.1 Bacteroidota bacterium
AAATCCATTTGGTATAATAGTGTAAACTATTTATACTCGCATGTTTCTAACGAAGAAGAAATACCTGTCGGTGTTGCCAGCCCAATTAATTTACATGGAATTATTATTCGAACAGGATTGTATCAAAAGTTATCTGAAGATCGTAGCATTCAGATTCTTTTTGCACCCAGGCTAATGTCGAATTTTAATAATATTAATGGAGAACATTTCCAATTTGGAGGTATAGTATTGTATGAAAAAAAAACAGTGATAAACTGAAGATGGGCTATGGAGCTATGTATAATCAGGAATTATTCGGCCCCTATCTAACACCTTTGATAAACATTAATTGGCAGTTATCTAACCGCTTGTCTATTACCGGTTTACTGCCGATATACGCAAAAGTAAAATACAAAATAAATGATAGGTTTACTGCCGGAATAAGTCATTTTGGGTTGATAACCACTTATAAACTGGGAGACTCTGAATATGAAGGAGATTATATTGAGCGTAAAAGCATTGATGAAACATTATTTGGCAGATATCGCATTACAGGTAATCTATATCTTGAAGGAAGGTTTGGTCATACTTTTGGCAGAAGTTATACCCAGTATGAAGCTGATCAGAAAGTTGGTTTCAGCTTGAAATTTAGGAGAAGCTTAAATCACTTCATTCTAAAGTGTGAAATTTTAAGCTAAAGGTTATTTGAAGTTTCTTAATTACTTATATTGTGAAACAAATTAAACCTTAAGAGTTTGCTTAAGTTTAATAATGAAAAATTCCCAAATCAGTCTATATAAATATGAATTGTTTTGATGTTTTTTAATAATAAAACTCTAAACTGAATGTAATAAAATAAGAATAGATGAAATTGAATTATAAAATCGCTTTAATCATTGCTTTCAATTGTCTTAATCTATGGGGTCAGGAAATTATTCCTAACCCTAATGATTTAAGTTTTAAGCACATGTCTTCCAGTGATGGTTTATCTCAAAGATCAATAAGTGATATTTTACAAGATGGTAAAGGGTATTTATGGTTTGGAACAAGAGATGGTTTAAATAAATATGATGGAGATAAAATTACTATTTATAGACATAATTCAGAAGATACAACAAGTTTAACCCATAGTTGGATTAGATGTTTGTTTGAGGATACTGAAAATAATATTTGGATAGGCACAAAAGAAGGATTGAATAAATATAACCCTAAAAAAGATAATTTTATTCAATACACGTATAATAAGAATTTAAAGGGATTATTAGATAATGAGATTTGGAATATTACCCAGTTAAATGATAGTTTACTTGGTATAGCAACAAACAAAGGATTAAACTTTATTGACTTGACGAGTGAGAACTTTAGCGCATCTAGATCTGGTATAGAGCCTTTAAAAGAAATATTTGTTAATAATAAGGTAAGAGATTTACTAACCACGAAGAATGGAGATTTGTGGATTTGTACAGTTGATGCTATCGGTATTTATAATCCGCAAACAAATAAAATTATAAATATTGATTATCCTGAGCATTCAATAAAAGAAAGCTATCTAAATAACCCGCCAATATTGTTTGAAGATAGTCAAGGTAATATTTGGATAGGCTACGATAAAGGATTAGCAATATTTAACAAAGATTTACGTGTTTTTAACGATTATACTTTTAATGACAAAACACTTATGAATAGTGCTGTACGGACAATTTGCGAAGATTCTTATGGCAATCTTTGGGTTGGTACTTATGATGGATTATTTATTTTAAACATAATAACCCAAAAATTATTTCATGTAAAACATAATAAAAACAATCCAAAAAGTCTAAGTCAGAATTCCATCTATAAAATTATAAAAGACTCGAAGGGCGACATGTGGATTGGTACTTGGGCAGGCGGTGTAAACTATTTTGATAGAAGTTATGCCATTTTTGATAATATAATTTCAGGTGATGGAGAAAACATGATTAATTACAATATTGTCAGTGGAATAGTTGAAGATAATTATGAAAATTTATGGATAGGAACTGAAGGAGGAGGTATAAATTACTACGATAAAGGAAATGATAGGTTTACATATTATGTATATAATTCTGAAGATAGAAATAGCGTATCATCCAATAATGTAAAATCAATAATAATTGATAAAGAAGGGAACCTATGGATTGGAACGCATGATAATGGGCTAAATTTTTTAGACACAAATAAAACACCATTAAAGTTTAAAAGAATTACCCCTCGCGACCAAGAATCAAAATTATTATCAGACTATAAAATTTTATCGTTGTTTGAAGATAATAATGGAAATGTTTGGATTGGAACCTTAACCAGAGGATTACTTCTGTATAATCCCAAATTAAAAACGCTTCAAAAAATAAGTAATGATAATAAATCCATTCAATGTATTGTAGCGTCTACAGTACAAGACTATATTATTGTTGGAGGATCAGATGGAATAGAAAAAGTAAACATAAACACATTTAGGCAAGAAAAACTACAATGGTTAAGTACTAAAAGAAATGGCGATTATTTAAGTGTTAATTCTATTTTTGTAGATGATAAAAACAATTATTGGATTGGTACAGAAGGCAGTGGACTTTTTCATTATCAATCAAACACGCAAAAACTAACTAAATATGGTATTCCTCAAGGATTACCTAACGAAGTTGTATATGGGATTTTACAGGATGACAATGGTTATTTCTGGATTAGTACAAATAAAGGGTTAAGTCGTTTTAATTTAGCAACAAAGAGTTTCAAGAATTTCACCAAATCAGATGGACTACAAAGTAACGAATTTAATTATCAGGCTTATACCAAGACATCTAATCGAGAATTAATCTTTGGGGGTGTTGATGGGATAACAATTTTTAATCCAGATAAGATAGATAAGAATGCATTCATCCCTAACGTTGATATTTACGAAATTGAAGTAAACAATGAAACTTTTTCAAGAATAGATAATAGTGGTTCAACAATTAAATTAAAACATAATGAGAATAATTTTAGTATTAGTTATACTGCCTTAGGCTTTTCCCAGCCCAACAAAAATAAATATGCATATAAATTAGAAGGTTTTGATAAAGACTGGGTATATATTGATAATAAGAAAACAGCAACCTATACAAATATAGAAGATGGGGAATATATTTTTAAAGTAAAGGCTTCTAATAGTGATGGCTTATGGAATGAAATAGGTGATTCAGTAAAAATAAAAGTACGTCCTCCTGTATGGAGAACATGGTGGGCATATTTGATATATGGTTTAATATCTATAGGGCTAGCATATTATATTAGAACATTGATTCTAGCAAGAGTTCAAGTAAAAAAACAGTTAGAGGAGGAAAGAATTGAAAAAGAAAAAATAGAGGGCATCAATAAATTAAAGCTTAAATTCTTTACGAATATTTCTCATGAATTTAGAACACCTTTAACCTTAATTTTGGGACCATTACAAAGACTTGCTAGAAATACTGGGTATGATAAAGAAACTAAAACGCAAATAGAACTTATTCAAAGAAATGCGATTACTTTATTAGAATTGATTAACCAACTCCTAAATTTTAGAAAAAGTGAAGCAGGCGAATTAAAATTACAAGTATCACAAAACAATATCATAAATTTTATCAATGAGATAAAACTTTCCTTTGATGAATTAGCGAAAAACAGAAATATAAAATTTAACTTTAATTACGAAGCGGAGAAAATTGATATTTGGTTTGATGCCATAGAACTAAAAAAAGTTATAATTAATATTTTGTCTAATGCATTTAAGTTCACCCCCAATGGTGGAGAAATAATAATTAAAGTAGATACCCCTAAACTCAATACCGATACTATCGAAATATCTATTAAAGATAGTGGTATAGGCATACCAAAAGAAAAAATAAAATACATATTTGATCGTTATTTTCAATTGGGTGTTTCAAAAGGAAAAAGGGTAGGTACAGGACTTGGTCTGTCATTGGCAAAAGATATTATTGAAATGCATAGTGGAAATATAAAGGTAGAGAGTGAGAAGGGGGCGGGAGTTGAATTTACAATAGCATTGCCGTTGGGAAAAGAGCATTTAAATACTGAAAAAATAGAAGTGCAACAAGAAGAATTTGTTGATATGGGTTTTGATTATGATCCTGTAATGTCGCTTCCAGAAGTGTTTGACACAGGAGAACATGATGCGGATTCTACTGAAATCATTGATAATTCAATCCCTTCTATATTAATAATAGAAGATAACAATCAGTTGAGAAGGTTTATTAAATCTATTTTTGAAGATCGTTTCAATGTATATCTAGCGGGCAATGGAGAGGAAGGGTTAAACTTAGCGGAAACTAAAAACATTGACCTTATAATTAGCGATATTATGATGCCCATAATGAATGGCATTGATATGTGCCACAAAATAAAATCAAATATAAAAACAAGCCATATTCCTATAATACTTCTTACTGCCAAAACATCCTTAAATACTCAAAGGGAAGGTTATAAAACAGGAGCTGATGTTTATGTCACCAAGCCATTTAATGCAGAAATTTTATATTTTCAAGTAAAGAACCTTTTTAATTTAAGAAATAAGGCTATCGAGAAGTTTAAAAAGGATGCAATTTTAACTCCAAAAGTGTTGTTAACCCATGTATCAATGGATGAAAAATTTCTGGAAAAGGCTTTTGGTATTGTTGAGAAGTATATGGAAGACAACAGCTTTAATGCACAAAAGTTCACTGAAAAAATGGGGGTAAGTAGAACCTTATTATACAATAAATTAAAGTCATTAACAGGGCAATCTCTCACAGAATTTATTAGGTTAATTAGACTAAAAAAAGCAGCACAACTTATTACCAGTACAGAAATGAACATATCTGAAATAGCTTATGAGGTTGGTTTTAATGATTTAAAATACTTTAGAACAAATTTTAAAACTATTTATAATACAACCCCTACCACGTACAGAAAAGCAAATAAAACACAAAAAAATAGTAAAGACTAATTATAGAATGATAATATACTTAAGATAACCCGTTGTGCATTTTAAATAATGCTAATTTTAATGTTGTTAATATTTCTATCAAAGATAAACTTGTTGATATACTGAATAGTAGTCAGAACAGTAATCTTAGATAATATTATTGTTTTAAACCCTTCAAAAGGTTTGGCATAATTCCTTCTTATCATAAATTGGTCACACAGTTGTGAAAACAGGGTTTCAATCCTTTTTCTTGATTTTTTAAAAACATATGGCTGTTTTTTATAGTTTTTTTGATTGTTTCTCATAGGTGTACTGAGTTATATATTACAGGTTTTAAAAAGATTAAGCTGAATCTAGGCTGAGAGATAGCCTCTATCACCAATCAAGGTACAATTGCCATCTGTGCCTGAATATCTTTAAGGTAATTCACATCATGCACAGATGCTGGGCTCAAATCAATACTTTGAAAAACACCATTTACAGAACAAATGGCATGTAACTTATATCCATAATAATTAGAACCTTGAGAAGCACAATTGACTTTGTCTGGGAACGCAAAAACTTCTTCCTTACACATCTTTGAACGTGAGCTTCTAGATAATTTACAGACTTCTAAAGGCATGCTGTCCACGATAAAGCAATTTTCAAACTCATTAAAGTGTTTCGCTAATTTTAAGCGAATCTTATCAATGTGATTCACTAGCTTACGTCTTCTGCGATTATATACCGAGCGTTCAATTTTTGTTGAAATAGATTCTGGAAGCAATCTAAAAAGATTGTTCTCACTGTCAATTCCCATATATTCAGCTGTGATGCTTAGACTTACCTATTCCAGATCACCCAACATAGGTTGGCGTCTTTGATAGCTTAACAGATTTTCTTTTGATATTTTTCTCAATACTTCCAATATTCTTTCGTAATTTGCATTTAAGTTGTTCATTATTAATGTTTTATAGCTAATATAATTTACTGATTATCAGTCAGATGAACAACTTTTTTCTTTTAAATCATAATGCACAACGGGTTTAAGATATTCCTTTTTTAATACTTCAAATAGCCAATAAAACTATTTAGCCCTTTTAAAAAAACTATTTAAACCTATTGCAGCTTTGAGAAACGAATAATTTTGAACACAGTAATTAAATATTTAAAGAATTTATGTTTAAAAGTTCAAGATTGTTTTTCCTCTTTTGTTTTGTTTTATGTTTCTCTTGTCAAAATAAGCACAAAGAGAAAATAAACTCTAACAAAACACCAAACACTAATAATTTTATAGATAACCAACTTAATCATGCCAGACAACAATTAGGATTATTGTTGTCTGAAGCTGAAAAAGCGAAAAGAATACCAAGAACAGTAAAGCATGGTGAAATTTACTGGGCAAATCAAGATTTTGATTGGACAGAAGGTTTTTTTCCTGGCACTTGCTGGTACTTATATGAGAATAGTAACGATTTAAAATGGAAACAAGCTGCCGAAACAATGCAGTTGCAATTTGAATTGCATAAAAACAAAACAGATAATCATGACCTCGGTTTTATTTTTAATTGTTCTTATGGTAATGGCTATAGACTTACAGGTAATCAAAGTTTCAAGCAAGTATTGATTGACGCAGGAAATTCTTTAATAACACGTTTTAATCCAAAAATTGGGTGTATTCAAAGCTGGGAAGTAACTTCTGGGTGGCAGGCAGAAAGAGGGTGGAAATATCCTGTTATTATTGATAATATGATGAATTTAGAATTACTTTTTGAGTTAAGTAAAATAACAAAAGACCCTAAATATAAAAAAGTGGCTATTGCCCATGCCAATACTACATTAAAGAACCACTTTCGAGAAGATGCTAGTTCGTATCACGTTGTAGATTACGATCCGGAGACGGGCAAAGTAAGAAGCAAACAAACAGCTCAAGGATATGCTAATAATAGCTCATGGGCAAGAGGGCAAGCATGGGGGATATATGGCTTTACAGTTTGTTATAGATATACGAAAGATGAAAAATATTTAAAACAAGCGGAAAGCATAGCTAAATATATATTAGAGCATGAAGAAATGCCTAGTGATGGTATTCCGTATTGGGATTACCACGCACCAAATATACCTAAAGAGCCAAGAGATGTCTCAGCTGCTGCTATTACTGCATCGGCTTTAATAGAATTGGATCAATATTCGTCTAAAAATTATTCAATACCTATTGATAGAATATTAAAATCCTTAGCTAGTACAAAGTATATGGCTAAAATCGGTGAAAATTATAATTTCCTACTAAAGCATAGTGTAGGTAGCTTACCACATAGGCATGAGATTGATGTGCCTTTAAGTTATGCCGATTATTACTATATAGAAGCTTTGTTAAGATTAAAGAAAAAGACGTAGAGTAAAATATTTTAAAAGGCTTGATAAAAAACAAAACAGCCTTCAAATAATAACTATATACCCCTTTTTAAAGATATAGAAGGGTGTAATTTTGAACTATTATCTAATTTAAAATACATTTTTTATGAAAAAAAAGAATTCATTATTTAAAATTAAATTAAGGATTTTGTCCTTTATTTTGTTTGTTTCTAGTGTTTCCATGTATGGTCAAAGCACTATTAGTGGAACAGTAACTTCAAAAGACAATCAACAACCTATACCAGGGGCAAATATTATCATTAAAGGTACGGCAACTGGAGCAGCTACTGATTTTGATGGAAATTATTCTATTGATGCCTCATCAGGGGATGTGCTTGTCTTTAGTTTTTTAGGTTTCAAAACTTTAGAAAAACTGGTCGGAGATGAAACTACAATTAATGTTTCTTTAGAGAGCAATGTAGAACTACTGGACGATGTTGTTGTAATAGGTTATGGTACTGCTAAAAAAACTGATTTGACAGGAGCGGTTTCCAGCATATCTGCAAAAGATTTTGAAAGACAACCTATTACAAGAGCAGAGGATGCTCTACAGTCTCGTACTGCGGGGGTAAATGTTTCAAAAAATTCTGGAGCGCCTGGTGGAGAAGTTAAAATACGTGTTAGAGGGTCTAACTCTATTACAGGTAGTAATGATCCATTAGTAGTTATAGATGGTATTATTGGGGGGGATCTTTCAAGTTTAAATGCTAGTGATATCCAAAGTGTTAATGTGCTAAAAGATGCATCTGCAACAGCAATTTATGGCTCTAGAGGAGCAAATGGTGTAGTAATGGTCACTACAAAAAAAGGGCGATCTGGAGAGCCACAAATAAATGTTAACTATTTTATATCTTCTTCAAAAGTACCTAAAAAAATAGACCTGTTATCTCCTTCACAATTTGCTACTTTAGCAGGTACTACAGTACAAAATGGTGGGGCAGATTATCAAGATGAATATTTTCAAACAGCATTAACAAATAATTTACAAGTATCTGCTAGTGGTAATGAAGGCAAAATAAACTATTATCTTTCTGGCAACTTAATAGACCAGGAGGGTGTAATTTTAAATACAGATTATAAGCGTTACACATTACGTAGTAATTTAAATGCCGATTTAAATGATAAGCTATCTATAGGATTAAACATATTTGGTTCAAAAGAAGACGCTCATAACTTAGTAAGAGGTGGTTCAGGAGCTTCTTCTGATACAAGAGGTGGTATTGTAAATGTATTGTCTTTTGACCCTACTCTTCCAGTTCGTAATGCCAATGGTGATTATAACTTGCAATCTAATTATGGGTCTATTTTAGTGAATCCTATTGCAGTGCAAAAGGAAAGAGACGGTAACCTTGTTGAAGACCGATTAAATACTAATCTTAATGTATCATATGATATTTCGGAAAATTTAAACTTTACTGTTTTAGCAGGAACCTCTCAAGTTCATTTTAATGAAGAAATATATGAAGGTATTCCAGCGGGTTCATCAGTTATTGAAGGTAGAGCTGCTTTTAACTCCATTAGAACAAATGAATACCAATTGAGTAATATTCTAACATGGAATAAAGGGTTCGGCGAAACAAACCTTAAACTTACAGGTATTTATGAATTACAATCATCTACTACTAAATTAGCAAATATAAGTTCTCAAAATTACGCATTTTCAGGTTTGTCAGAAGCGTTCTATTTATTAGAGCTTGGACAAACTCAAGTTATAGGGGCAAATCAAATAAAAAGTTCCATAGGTTCTTATGTGGCAAGAGCAGAAGTTAATTTTAAAGATAACCTTTTAGTTACTGGTACAATTCGTATTGATGAATCTTCAAGGTTTAGAGAAGATAATCGTACAGGATATTTCCCATCAATATCTGCGGCCTATAATTTGGATCAATTTATTTCTGATAACTCATTCTTTTCTAACATTAAGGTAAGAGCTGGTTATGGAGAAACAGGAAATCAAAATATACCTCCACTTTCTACATTCCAATCCTTACCTACCGGGAATGATTTCTTTTTTAATGGATCTTCATTGGATGTAGGTTTAGGCGCAAGTGGTTTGGTTGATGAAGACCTTACTTGGGAAACTACAAAACAATTTAATGCTGGGTTAGATTTTAGAATGGCTAAAGGACGTCTAAATTTAAGTCTCGATTGGTTTAAGAAAAACACCACAGATTTGTTGTTGGATTTGCCGGTTCCGCAATTTAATGGAGGAGGTGTTATTCGTACCAATGTGGGAGAAGTGCAAAATACCGGTGTAGATGTAAGTCTTTCTGCCGTAGTATTTGATACAGATAATCTTAGATGGGATTCTAACCTTACCATGTCTTTCGTGAACAATGAAGTTATAGATTTAGGTGGGTTAGATCAAATACTTACCAGGCCAACAGGTATTAACCCGAATGGTACAGGAGCAAACTTATATATTATTGAAGAAGGTCAGCCATTAGGTAATTTTTATGGCTTTAAATATACAGGGGCAGATACAAATGGTGAAGCTACGTATGAGACAGAACAAGGTGTTATTGGTAACGGTATTCCAGACTTTACTTGGGGTTTAAATAATAACTTAACCTATAAAAACTTCGATTTGAATGTGCTTTTTAGAGGTGTTCATGGTTTTGATGTTTTAAATGCAACTAGAGGTATGATTTCACTTGGTGGTGGGGATGTAACGGTGCCTACACATATAGATGCCATTGCTCCTGGAAACCCTACATCTGGAACTAACCATATCAATTCAACTAGATATATTGAAGATGGTAGTTTTATCAGATTAAGCAATTTATCTTTAGGCTATGCTTTACCGGAAGTTAAAGGCCTTAAATCTTTAAGGGTATATCTAAGTGGTCAAAATCTATTTACTATTACAAATTATGAAGGGTATGACCCTGAAGTGTCTTCTACAGGTACATCATCTTCAGACGCAACCTCATCTATAGATTTTGGGGCCTTACCAAACCCAATAACATTTACATTTGGCGTTAATATAGGATTTTAATTAAAAAAACATTTAAAAATATGAAACTAAATATATTAAATAATAATTTTGTGACTAGATTTAGCATCATCATGCTATCCGTTCTTATGGTTGTTTCTTGTTCGGATTTAGAAGAAAACCCGGCAGAAGTACAACTTGCTCCAGAATCTTTAAGTAGCGACTCTGCATTAGAGGCATTAGTCGCGGGAATGTATCGTAAACTTCAAAATAACGCACAATGGTCGGCATTTTTTATAGCTGGATATGGCGGGGATGATATTTCAACACGGTCAACGAGTAATAAAGCAGGTTTTAGAGATTCAGATTGGAGGATGCAAACGCCAAGTTCAGATCGCTTAAACGATGCATATAATGGGTGTTATAATGCTATTACCATTGCAAACACAGCTATAGCTGCTAAAGATAATATAGAAGGTGATCAAGCTATTATAGATAGATTAATAGGTGAGGCTTATTTTATGCGGGCCTTTAGCTATTTTCATTTAACCAGAACCTATGGTAGAGTACCTGTTCAATTGGTACCCAACTCTAACGAAGCTTTAACCAGAGCTTCATTTGAAGATATTTACATGCAAATAGAGTCAGATTTTCATCAAGCAGAGATTTTGTTACCAGATGTATATCCAGATGTACCTGCTGTAGGTACAAGACCTAATAAGGGTTCAGCCAAAGCGTTTTTGGCTAGACTGTATATGCACTGGGCAGGGTATCCTTTAAAAGATACCGGTAAATATGCATTAGCGACATCAAAAGCTAAAGAGGTAATTGACAATGAAGGAGTATATGGATTCGGATTGACTACAGATTTTAGAGCGATGTGGACAGAAGCTGGAAGGTTTGCTCATAACGAGGGCGTATTTACTCTAATTGGATGTACAGCAGGATGTGGTATAGGTAATAGGACTACTGGGCGTTTAGGCTTAACAAATGCAGCAGGTGGTTGGAATGAGACCTTTGGTGAAATTGCATTTTATGAAAATCAAATGGCGGCTGCTGCTGTTAATGGTACGATGCAACGATTTGAAGACACCTATATATCGGAAGTAATACCAAGAGCGTCTAACCCAGTTGGAGCTGATTTCATGAACGAAGCAGAACTTTACAATAGACATCCTATGTTCCGTAAAATCGTAGGTGGTGATTTTGCAGAAACTGTAAATACAACTAGAAATGACATCAATCGCTACTTTATGCGTTATGCAGATGTATTGTTAATGTATGCCGAAGCTTCTGGCAGATCGGGTAATGTTACAGCCGATGCTTGGGAGGCATTAAATAGAGTACGTAGAAGAGCTGGCGCAACATTAGATTTGACCAGTGGAGATTTAGCAGAATTGGCCTATACAGAACGTAAGTGGGAGTTTGCAGGAGAATACGAAAGATGGCATGATTTGGTACGTATGGAAAGAGTGATTGATGCGTTTGCTAACAGATCACCATTAGAAGATGTAGATGTGACGCATAATATTACGCCATCGACCGATACTAGTGGAGATTACTTCTATTTCTCTCCAATACCACAAAGTGAATTAGATAATTCTCCACAGTTAAATGATTAATTAAACTAAACTGTTTTTTATTAATGATAAATTAAATATTTTGAGTTAGATTAGATTTTTTTAAAAGAAGCTGTCCAATTAATAGGGCAGCTTCTTCCATTATCATAATAAATTATTTTAAAGACACTTTGTTTTTAGTATTTTACTTTAAATTTGAAGAGCTATAGCCAAGCAGAATTGGCTTTTATTCTAAGTAAGTATTGAAGAGTTAATCCCAGATCTATATGACAGAAAGGGTATATTGATCGAAGACCAAGATCAAGGAAAACTTTCTGGAATTAAATTGCTCCATAATTACGTTCATGATGTTAAGGGGGAAATGGATAAATCAGAAGAAGGGTCTCAAACTGATACTTGTATGTTGAATGGAGAGATCCTAATGGTAAAATATCCGACCAGTTATTATTTGACCATGATATAGATCCAAATGAAAAAAATAATGTTGCTCATAATGAAGCGTACAATCCTGCAATTAAAAGGTTTAGCAATTTAATTAAAAATAAACAACAACAATTATATAATTTTAAACATGATGAACATGATAATAAGTAGAACCTTAGTTTTTTTATGGCTCTTTTTTTATGTAGGGACTAATCAGGCACAAGAAAATAGCATCCTAGACAAATTGAACCTTGAGACTTCAAGCTTGTCAAAAGTTAATCAAGCGTATAACAAAGATAACTACCAAGGAGCTTTAAAAGAACTTTTAAAAGTATATCAACAAAAGGAGAACTTATACCTAAGGAGTACTTCACAAGATAAAGATTACCTTGAAAAAAATTATGCGAATGAAATAGAGAGATCTATTAAAATAGCTGATGAAGTTGTCAATAAATATTTTATTTTTAGAGAAGAATGGGATATGGAAAGAACAAACATTCCATACCAATTCAAAAACCAAATAGATTGGGGAATAAATCCATTTGGTGACCCAGAATGGACTTGGATGCTCAATCGTCATAAGTATTGGATACATTTGGGAAAAGCCTATTTTTTTACAGGAAAAGAAAAGTATGCCAAGACTTTTGTAAAGCAAGCTACTCATTGGATTGATAACAACCCACTACCCTCTTTAAAAGATGAATATAGAAATACTGGTGCATGGAGAACAATTGAAACTGGTATCAGAGCAGAGAATTGGATTAAATCATTCGAATTCATTAAAAGTTCAAAATACATTACGCCAAAGTTTCTTGAAAAATTTCTAAACTCCTTATATCGGCATGCAGAATATATTGCAAATAATTATAGTAATTTTTCAAGAACCAGCAATTGGGGTATATTAGAAAATCATGGCTTATTTAATTTGTCCGTTTTCTTAAATGAATTTAAGCAAGCCTCTGAATGGCAAAACAAAGCAATAAACAGATTAAACACTTGCATTAGATTACAAGTATTAGAAGATGGTACCCATTGGGAACATTCGCCAATGTACCACAATGAAGTTATGCACTGCTTTTTGAATATTAACCTTTTGTCACAACGGAGAAAGATAGGACTTCCAGATATACTTGTGCAAAAAACCAAAGACATGGCTTATGCCAACGTAGAATGGCAAAAGCCTAATTACCATCAACCATTACTTGGTGATAGTGATGATACCGATACAAGAAACCTACTTACAATAGCGTCCTATTTATTTGGTGATCCTGTTATGAAATCAAGGTCAAGGCTAGAATTAGATTTTGAAGATTATCTAATACTAGGAAGTAATGGAAGTACTAAATACAGGAAAATTGATGCGCAAAAACCTAATTTTTTATCTGTTTACCAACAGAATTCTGGAGATTTTTATATGCGTAGTTCATGGAATGAAGATGCAACATACGCTTCTCTTCATTTAAAAAAACTTGCCGCCGGACATGCACATGATGATCTTTTGAGTTTTACAATTTTTGCCAATGGAAAAGATTATCTAATAGACAGTGGTCGTTATACCTATGTAGATAATGAATGGCGAGAATTACTAAAAAGTAATTTAGGTCATAATACCCTAGGTGTTGATGATTTGCCCAATAGTATATATAACGATTCATGGCTTAACAACTATGAAGCATGGTCTGAAGACATCTATACAAAGTCTGGTAACTCTTTTGATTATGGAGAGGCTACAAATTCTGGATACAAAAGGCTTGAAGACCCTGTGTATATGAAAAGAAGAATGTTTTTTATAAAACCAAATATTTGGGTCTTATTTGATAGCTTTTCAGGAAAAGAAGAACATAAATATTCGCAATACTTTAATTTCCCAAATAAAAAAATTCAAATTAAAGATAATAGTTTGTCTACAACATACAGAAACCAAAACTTAAATATTAAACCTGTTAAAAACGTCGAAATTAAATTAAGTGATTCATGGT